>JASEHA010000057.1 GCA_030018795.1 bacterium | reverse complement strand
GATATGTGATATCAGATTTCTTTTTTCACCATATCCAAACCATGGCAATGGGTCATGAATTAATCCATATGTTGCAGCTAATCGAAATAATTCTTTGCGTGTCAATGGATTAGAGGCGTCTTCCGGTGTTCTGTTTTCTCGAATCCAACGCTGAATAAATTTCCAGCACTGTTCGTAAGCTACTTCAAAGTTTTGAATAACACCAGATTTTATCGTGTCTATGTCATCCTGAGTAAGGCTTGTATTTTGAGAAAGTATCTGGTATGAGTTGATGGATTTATCCAGTGCAGAGATTGCATGGGTAATGCTTGTCAAATCTAAGGGCATAATCTACTCTCCTTAAGTAAGTACACAATGATTATAATAAATATTATGGATAAAGTCAAGGGAATTTTTACAGTGTGTTACAGCAAAGCAGGAAGAGCGTTGCATAGCAACCAAAGCCTTAAGCACTGCTGCACCTATTTCCCTGCCATGCTTTGGTATTGCTTGACATTTTGAAGCTACAGGAGACAGCCAAATTGAATACATCCAGTAGAGACACAAGATATTGCGTCTCTACTTTCCACATTACGAATTGAATGCATCAAGTAGTACGCAATAAGAGACATGAAAGACGATGCAATCGTTTTTCATCGAATCCCATTTTCTCGACTCCTATCCTTCTCGCCCTCTTGCTCGACAATTTTTTCCTGCCACTTTCCTCAAACAATTCGGAATCAACAAATAACAGCTTTTCTCATTATGCCTTACTCTCTTCCATTACGAATTGAATGCATCAAGTAGTACACAATAAGAGACATGAAAGACGATGCAATCATTTTTTCATCGAATCCCATCTTCTCACCTCCTTGCTTGGTCACCAGTAAAAACTTGAACATCGAGTATTACACATTTCAAAATGAGAATTGCTGTTGGGGAGAAGATAGATGTTCACCACTTCTTGATAATGTTTTCAGGCAAATAAACTAAGTCCATGACTTCTGAACTTCTGAAAATATCAAGGTGTGGCAATATTCCCTAAAGTAAATAATCTCTACTGCCGATAATAAAGTTGAACTATAAAAAGTGGTTGATGGTTTGGTATGCTTTTATAGTAAGGCAGGCATTGCCTGCCAATTTGTTTGTCATCTATGCTTTTGCCAGAGATAACACTCATTTGGTGGGCTAAATGTCAGGGGGAGTAGCCCAACATTCTATGTTGGTATTAGATATGCCAGGATAGAATACTGGGCTACTATAAATGTCAATTTCTTTATTGGATTGCTTGTATTATGAATACAAGTGCTGAATATTTTCAGCCATTAATATAGATTACTCCTCAAGGCTTGTGCTTGAGGTTATTATAGAAGTGGAAAAAAGGGGAGTTAAGGTAAAAACTATGAAAAAGGTGGGACTTTTTTTAATAATATACTTGTGTTGCGTCCTTTTTAATCTTAGCCTGACAGGTAATGCCCTTGCAGTAGATGATGGGGGGTATGAGTATAAGGGTGGCTGGGGAATATCGACTGACAATGATAAATTCTTCAACTCGCCAAAGGGTGTTGCCATAGATTCATCCGGTAATATCTATGTGGCAGATACAGCCAATCATCGCATCCAGAGGTTTGATGCAAGTGGCACATTGACCATGCGATGGGGGAGTTTTGGCACTGGCAGCGGACAGTTTAACTTGCCGGCAGATGTGGCTGTTGGGACTGACTGCGTTTATGTGCTGGATACAAATAACAATCGAGTGCAAAAGTTTACACTGAATGGGGTGTTTGTGCTGCAGTGGGGAGGGTATACAGAAACCAAGGAGAATGGAAAGTTCAACTACCCAGAAGGGATTGCGGTTGGGACAGATGGCTGTGTGTATGTAGCAGATACAGAGAACTGTCGTGTTCAAAAATTTAATAGCTCAGGTGCATTTGTTAAGACATGGGGGAGCTATGGAACAACACTTGCCTCAGGAAAATTTTTAGGACCTAAAGGCATCGCTGTTGTCAATGATTCTGTATATGTAGCTGATACCGGACACAACGCTATTCAACAATTCGACACTAATGGCAGCTTCACTACCCTGTGGGGCACAGCAACCCTATCCAGCCCGGATGGCATTGCAGTTGGAACAGATAACAGCGTTTATGTGGCAGCCACAGGTCATCATTGTATCTACAAATTTGATAGCACAGGCACTTGCACAGGTACCTTTACTAACTCATTTTCCTCACCTGCAGGCATTGCCATAGATTCATCCGGCAACATTTATGTAGCAGATACCAACAACTCTCGTATCTGCAAGCTTGATTCTGTAGGCACTCCAACCCTCACCTTTGGCAGTCAAGGTAATTCTAACGGCATCCTCATCTCTCCCTATGCCTCTGCCATTGGTATAGACGGCAGCATTTATGTAGCAGATGCCAGCAATCATCAGATTCAGAGGTTCTCAGCAACAGGCACGTTTATCAGCAAGTGGGGCAGCTTTGGCTCTGCCACCGGTCTTTTTAATACACCGCAAGGAATAGCAATTGATTCATCTGGCAATGTATATGTAGCTGATTCTGGAAACAATCGTATTCAAAGGTTTACGGCAAATGGTACGTTTACTAAATACTGGACAAATTCACTTAACTCGCCTCATAATATTGCCATAATTGGTACCTCTGCCAGGACATATGTTTATGTAACAAACACCAATAATAACAATATAGAACAATTCGATGCTGATGGAGGATTTTATAATAGCTTTGGTTTGCGTGGAGCTAATAATGGTATGTTTAATCATCCAGAAGGCATCTGTATTAATTCTGATGGCAATATCTATGTAGCTGATACCAATAACAACCGCATCCAGAAGTTTACTGCCAGTGGCAGCTATACTGCCCAATGGGGAGGCTTTGGAACAGCCACTGGCAAGTTTAATCATCCTACAGCCGTATCGGTTGATCACTATGGTTATATCTATGTCTGCGACTCAGGCAATCACCGCATCCAGAAGTTTAGCCCACAGGGTAACTTTATTACCTCATATGGAATGCAAGGGGCAGGGACTGGCAGCTTTAGCTTTCCTCTTGGCGTAATTATTGGAACAACATCTGAGGGACATGAGCGTGTGTATGTAACAGATACCGGTAATCATTTCATCCAGTACTTTGAACCAACACCGCTTACGATAGGAGCACTCTTGCCTGCCTCTGGCTCAAATACTGGTACAATCAATTGCACTATTAATGGTGCAGGCTTTTTTTCTCAGGTGCGGGCTGAATTGTTTTGGGGCAGCCTGACAATACAGGGCACAACAACCTCTGTCCTAACCAGCGGCACATTTACCTGTATCTTTGACCTGACTGCTGCTAAGTGGGGCACATGGAGCCTGCGGGTGATAAACCCTAATGGCACTATAGCCATAGCGGCAACATCAAGTATCTTCTATATTATTGATCCTACCCCTCCGGTAATAGCTGCGGCTGCAACCATAGATAAAAACAGTGACGGCTGGTTGGATGGCATTGGCATTACATTTAGCGAGCCGATTAAGGATACCAGCGTTGTTTTAACTGATTTTAGTATCTCAAGTGTTGGAATACCTGCAGGAAGCTGGACAGGGATTGCAGATGACAATTATTTTGAGCTATTGTTTTCAGATGGCAGCCTTACAACTGATGTTACCCCCAGCATAACCTACACTCAAGGCTCACTTACTGACTTGTATGGAGCAGAGCATGGGGGAAATTTGCTTGGCTCAACAACAGTTTCAACCATAGATTCTTCCAGACCAATACTTAAAGTCATCAGCCCTCATCAAAATGGTATAGACAATGACTCTGTTGCCATTGAATACTGGCTCTCAGAGCCATGCGGCTCAGGAACAGTCAGGCTTATGTTTCAAGGGGCAGCATCTGCAACGGTTGCCCTGTCATCCACTGGTATGGGAACAGCAACGGCTACTGTCTCAGGCAGTGCCATGGGGCTTATTGACGGCACATACACAGTAGCCCTTGTAGCTGTGGATATGGCAAATAATGCTGGCACATCCAATATTATCTCTATGTGGCAATATGACAACACAAAACCAACCATTAATCTTGTCAGGCCAGCAGGAAGTTCTACTGATAACGAACAGATTGAGGTTGAATATAGCTTGCTTGAGAATGTTGCAAGCCTGACTGTCACCTTTACTGGGACAATATCAACAACAACAGACTTATCTGCAAAAACAGCCGGCACACATTCTCAAACCCTGAATGGGTCATCACTTGGGTTATCCCCTGGCACATATACGGTTAGCTTAAATGCTATTGACCTTGCGGGCAATACATTTAGCACTACAAATACCAATTGGACATATGATACATATCCTCCGGCAATTACCCTGATTTCGCCAAGGGTTAATGGCTATGATAATCTAAAAATTAGCGTAGAGTATCATCTTTCCAAGGATGTTGACCCACGCTCACTCTGGCTTATGTTCTATTCACCACAAGATTCCGGCTCTCCCAAAAAGGCAAATACGATATTTTCTGGCACAAAAGGGACACATACGGCTGAGATAATTGGGACAGACCTTCTTGCAGACGGGAATAAGACTACAGGTGATTATCTTTTAGATGGCTGTGTCTATGATGTTATCATGACTGCTATTGATTGTGCAGGGAATGCAGGGACATCTGGAACCAATACAGGCTGGACATATGATAACACTCAACCAACCATTACCATGAGCAGGCCTGCACCAGACGGCTTTGATAATAAAAGCATTGCTGTTGAATACCGTCTTTCAGAACAGGTATCTACTGTTACCATGCTCTTTATCGGCAGCAGCAGTGTTCATACAGTAACCACTACACTTCCCACTGCATTTCAGAATAATTTCAACCTTGGCACATCCTCGATAAACCCTCCCTTGCCTGAAGGAGTATCTACCTTTACAGTTAAATTAATGGCCTGTGATAAGGCAGGTAATGAGGCAACGCCTGCGGTTATATCTAATTGGACATATGATACCATAATCAGCACACCAACCCTTACCCTTGCCAATGGAAGCATCTATACTACCAGTCAGAAGGTTGAGGTTTCGGTTGGAAATGATACCCCAGATGCAGAGAAGTGGATAATTAGCGAAAATGCAGGGACACAACCAGACGAAACAAGTTCCCAATGGACCACTACTGAGCCAACCCTCTTTCAGTTAAGCTCAGGTGATGGAAAAAAAACCGTATATGTCTGGATAAAAGACAAAGCTGGAAATATAAGTGCAGCAGGAAGTGGGACTATCATCCTTGATGAAAAGTCGCCTACAATCACCTTGAGCCAGCCAGCAGCAAACACCTCTAACAATGGCAGCCTTACCATAACCTACTGGCTTTCTGAAGGATTAGACACTAATACCATAAGGCTTGCCTTTGGCACTATCTCTGTTGCCTCAACCGCATTTACCGGAAATCAGGGCACAAATACGGTGAATCTGAATATCTCTGGCATTGGATTGACTGATGGGGCAACCTATACGCTATTGCTTACTGCTCAAGACCTGCCCGGCAATCAAGGGACATCTAATTCTCAAGTTAGCTGGCAGTATGATATTACACCCCCTGTTATTGGACTTACAACGAATACATCAGATAATCAGAGTATTGCCGTAGGATATACCCTTTCTGAAAATGTCAACCCTTCCAGTCTGATGGCTGCATTTAGCCGTGGTACATTTACAGCCACAGCAACAAATATTGGGACAGCGACAATAGGGACATGGTCCTGCATTCTTTCCGGCAGTCAACTTGGATTGACAGATGGCACATACACTGTAACCTTAAGTGCTGCAGATATGGCTGGCAATCCAGCAGCACCTGCAACCGTTTCCATCTGGACATATGATACTCAGATAGGAAGCATCACGATGTCCATTCCAGCTGGAAGTTATACCAATCAGGCTTCTATTGCCGTTGTGATAGGCACGATTACATCGCAGGAGTCAGGGACAATAAGCTATTTATTGAGTGAGACATATTCGAGCATACCATCAGAGGCAAATGGTTCATGGTCCACAACAAAACCAGTCAGTTATATGCTATCTAATGGTGATGGGACTAAGACACTATACCTGTGGGTTAAGGACAGTGCAGGCAATATTACCCCTTCTCCGGCAACAGCAAGCATCATGCTGGATACAACACGGCCAACCATCAGCTTAAACAATCCGGTTACTAGCGGCTTTGGGAATGGAAGTATTACCCTGAGCTATACCCTGAATGAGAATGTTAAACCCGCAAGCTTGATGCTTACCTTTGTCGGAGCAACTATTGCTACGACAACATCTTCTTCATGGAGTGGGACAATCGGTACACATGAATTGGTGTTAAATACTTTTAATATTTTGGGCACAAATGAGGGCAGCTATACAGTATATTTGTCAGCAGAAGATATGGCCGGCAATACCAATACATCAAACTTAAGCAATAATTGGACATATGATATTACCCTACCAAAAGGGACACTGTCAATTCCAGCATCAAATGGTATTAATAATCAGAACATCCCTGTATTCTATACCCTTTCAGAGCAGGCATCAAATGTCATGCTTAAATTCACGCAGGTGTCTGGTACGCCAGATGGAGCCTCTCCACACAGAGTAACTGCTCGATTGACTGCCAATAATGGGAACAATGGAACAATTACCCTAAATGGCAGTGATTTGAATGATGATAAAACTACATCAATCGATGATACCTTAAAGTCAGATGCCGTGTATGAGGTTTATATGGAAATTATAGACAGAGCTGGCAATATTGGCTCATCTGCTGTAACTACCAATTGGACATATGATTCGCAGGCACCCATCATTACTCTGATAAAACCTGTAACCAATGGGTTTGATAATAATAGTATTGCTGTGGAGTATGAGCTTTCTGAGCAAGTATCCCCATCAACGATAAAGCTTATCTTTGAGTGTCCATCTGCTATGACTACCATACCCTCGGGCAGTCTGACCGTAACAAAGGGCAAGAACTCTCTTATTCTGTATGGAACTGTAGTCAACTTGCAGGAGGGCACATATTCTGTCAGGATGGAGGCAGTGGATCTGGCTGGCAATAAGGGTGAGTCTAATATCAGCACTGGATGGATATATGATAATACTCTTGGCACACCAACTGTTAAATTAGCTGATGGGGCTACCTATACCAAAACTGTATTGGTTGACATAGCGATTACAGATGATGCAGAGGCAGTTACCTGGTATGACAGCGAGACACAAAAGGACACACCTATTGAGGATAGCACTTATTGGAATAGTGAGCCTTCCTACTTTGTCTTGTCTAAGGATGATGGTACAAAGACCGTATATGTCTGGGTTAAGGATAGGGCAGGGAACATAAGAGGGGGAACAGATACGATTATCCTTGATACCATACCTCCGGTAGTCACCCTGAACAAGCCGGCACAAAACGGTATGGATAATGGCGATATAGCTGTAGATTATACGGTTAGCGAGAATCAGAGGGTTGCCTCAGTAACACTTGCCTTTACATGGACAGGCGGGGTATCTGACAGGAATCATGTGATAGATGTAACATCTACCACAACTACTACACTGAATGGAAATGAACTCCCATTAGTTATTGGAGCAATATATACGGTTTCCCTGCAAGCAGTAGATTTAGCCGGGAATATAAGCATAGCTGATGCTAATACCAATTGGAAATATGACCCGAATCCACCGCAAATAACCCTTAATAAGCCTGCAAAGGATGGTGTTGATAACAAAAGCATAGCAGTTAATTATACCATTTCTGAGGCTGTTGACCCATCCAGTATAAGGCTGATATTTGCATCCGGCACAAGCCCCACCATCCATACAGTTACCAGCAGGTTTTTTACAGGCAATATGGATGATAATGCTATGCTGCTTGATGGTGCAGCATTATCAATAGAAGGGACAACTGCAACAGTAAGCCTGATACATGGAGCAACCTATACGGTAAAGATGAGTTGTTCTGATTGGGCAGGGAATAGTGCCGAATCTGCTTTTACAGATAACTGGACATACGATAACCAGATTGGCACCCCATCGTGTTTTAAGATTTATGACCAGAACAGCGGGGATGGGAGCATTACTGTATCTGCTGTGGTCAGGATAGAGATTGAGTCAGCGACAGAGACTTGTGGCTGGATATTGAGTGAGGTGCAGACTGTTCAGCCAGCAGAGAGCAGCTCATCATGGCTGGAAACAAAACCAGCCGCATTTCAACTCAGTGTGGGTAATGGCACCAAGACCGTGTATCTGTGGTGTAAGGATAGGGCTGGGAATATCAGCAATCCAGCAACAGCAAGCATTAAGCTGGATACAACTAAGGATGTTACCCCACCAATCATCAGCCTTATCTCGCCAACAACAAATGGAATAGATAATAACAGCATTACTCTCAGTTATAGCCTTTCTGAGCCGTGTCTCACTGATGCGTCTTTAGTCAGGCTTATGTTTGGGACGCATACAGGAACAGTAGCAAACCTTACCGGCAACTATGGGGCGAATAGCGTGGTGGTTGACGGCACTATCTTTGGACTGATAGATGGACAGACATATACTGTCAGCTTGAGTATGGTTGACTTTGGTGAAAACAGGGCAACATCGACACCAGTAGTTACCAATTGGCTGTATGATACTCAAGTTCCATCCCTTGAATTCTATCTCAAGGACAGGTTGACTCAAGGTGCTGCCTACACCAATTCAGCTATGGTTGATGTGGTTATTGGCACTTATTCAGCAGATGCAGTAAACTGGATAATCAGTGAGGAGCATTCTGATACACCATCAGAAAGCTCTGGACCATGGAATAGTAAACCAATTGTGTACAGTTTAAGCTCAGGTGATGGAACAAAGACTGTATACCTCTGGTGTAAGGACAGGGCAGGAAATATCGGCAGTGGAACTGCAGTCATTACCCTTGATACTATCAAGCCCATAATCACACTGAATTCACCTGCACAAGGCGGGGTGAGCAATGAAAATATTGTCCTGAATTATAGCCTTTCAGAGGCAGTGGTATCAGGGACACTGGTTTTAAGCTTTACGCGTATTGGCGGGACAACAGATTCTTCTACAGCACATAGTCTTACAATTGGCAGCATTGCTGCTGGCAGCCACGAGATAATGCTTTCCGGCTCATCCCTGAACCTTAAGGATGGGGCTGTTTATGCGGTTAGCCTTGAGGGGTTGGATATTGCTGGTAATCGTGGGCAGGTATCCATTACCAATTGGCGATATGATGCATCTATTGCCACACCAACAGTTACCCTGAATCAAGGATCAGCATATACCAATGTCTCAAGGGTAACAGTGTCTGTGAGTAATGATGCTGAGGCATCAAGCTGGCTGATTGGAACAACATCTGGCAAGCCTGCTGAGAATGATCCCAGATGGCTGCAAGAAGAGCCAATTACTTTTGATATTGGAGCTGTTCAGAGCACAAGAAGTGTATATCTCTGGACAAGGGATGCTGTTGGCAATATCAGTGCTACCGGGACAGCAGCCATTGTGCTTGATACAACCCCGGCAACCATTACCTTGACCATGCCGTCTGTGGACAACCAGAGCATTAGCGGAACATACAGCCTGTCTGAGGATGCGGCTTCAGTTGCGATTAGCTTTTACAGTCAGACAGATGCCAACTCCCCGCATCAGGTATTGCTTTCTCTGGGTGCAGGCAGTTTCACGCTGAATGGGCTTGACTTAAATAATGACGGTCAGAGGACGCTATACGACTATCTCAAGGATGGGGCAACTTATACTGTAACACTTACGGTTTGTGACAGGGCAGGCAATA
>JASEHA010000056.1 GCA_030018795.1 bacterium | reverse complement strand
ATCAGCGATACAAATCACAGATAGGGTGTCTGTGCTACCTTTAGATGGTACCTACCACATTTCACATTTATTGGCGTGATATTTGGATGCGTTTGACATTACCTTACCCACACGATTCGTTAAAGAGCCCATAATTTGTGATTTTAGTTGTTCATAACATTTAAATTTGTGGGCTACTCTCACAGGCAACCACAAGGAGGGAGCCCCTCTGGCGGAGGGAGCCCCTCTGGCGGAGACAGAAGGTCTGCTGCCTGGGCTTCCTCATTGTCCCTGCCATTTCTAAGACACAACCACAAAAAGACAAAGGACGAGAAAGACACGAAAGCGAATAAGAAAAATCGCAATTTATGCCACTGGTGAGTATAGTAACCCGCTTTAGTGGGTAGATCGCTGGTAGCGGACCTTCCGCTGGCAGCGGACCTTCCGCATAAATGCGGTCACTACGAACCATCTTTACTCAAAACCTCAACCCTCTTTCCATACTCACCTCATATTCAGCTTTTGCCTGGTTATACCGCGGGATAAATTTATATTTGATAGTGGTGTTGCCAGACAGATAGTATTCCAATCCTATTTCATTCTCAAGCCTCATCCTGCGGGATTGATTGGCTATATCTTCTTCTATTACCGGATTAAGAACACCCTGGTAGCTGATGTATAGATTTTCCTGAATAAACTTGCCTATCTTGATACTTGTTTTGGCAAATACAGATGATGATGTGGCTGTGCCTTCGGCAAAAATGGTCTGCTCCAGCATCTTTTCTATGGCAGGGGTCTTTACCTCAAGGTCAATTCGTAACATTCGGCTAATCCTTCGCTCAATGGGGACAAGAATGGTATCTGGTATTCTCTTGCCAAGTATTTGCCCACCAGCAACAAAAAAGAGTGTCTGTAAATCATCTTGATTTAAGGTTGCGTATTCTTCGCTTCTACTAATTAACAGTCTCATTATTTCTTCCTGGGTTAATGGGGGATAGCCGGTTGCATTCAGAACAAATTCTGTTTTAGAGAGGTAACCTTGATAGCTAAGGGATATCTTCCTCTTACCCATCCTTGTCCAGGCCATGGCAGACAGGTATGGATTGGGCTGGTCATCTCTGAACTCTAAACAACCCTCTTTGAGGATAAAATCTGTCCCTAAATAATCGATTACTCCGCCTGCTCTGGCAACTATATTACCAGTAATATTGAACTGTTCATCGTTCTTTATAATCTTAAGCCAGGCATTCTTCTTCAAGGAGATACGGATATAATCGTTGTAATATCGAATATTATCCTTAGTGATAATCGTTATATCCCACCTCATCTTATCAAAGAAACCAGCAGGCACGGTCTTTGTTTTCTTTGGCGGATAGGTAAAATCTGTGTTGCTGACACTAATCTGTCCAGTAATAATCGGGGATGAGACTGCCCCAATTATATTCATATCCAGCTCAAATCCACCATATCGTCCATGACTCTCGATAAATTCAGGGACAAGGATAGGGATTGGTGCCCCTTGTGTCAGGACAGAGATGTTCATATTAGACAATGTAAATCCCCCCTCACTTACAGCAATCAATCTGCCCTTGCCGATATTGGCACTAATGTCCCGGATGATAATTGAGTTATTGACAACATGCAGTTCACCATTCATGTCCCTTACCCTTGCGGCAAAGGGATAGGTATTAAGGCTGCCGGAAAATTTCAAAGAGCCGTTTATCTCCGGATCATTCATCAACCCGCCAAAATGCAGTCCACCATTAACCATACCCTCTGCCTTTTTGATTGTAGGCATATAGAGTGAAAGCAGGGCTAAGTCAGCCTTATCCATGATGATGCCTACATCCATCTTCTTTGTTGACAGATTTGTCCATCCAGTGATCTCTAATATCTTTCTCCCTTGCCGGAGAAGGCTGAAACCATCAATATCCACCTTATCCTTAGAAGCAAAACTTATCTTGCCCATGACACTGTTCTCTGCTGACTGCTGAATAAATTCAAAGGACTCATCATTGACAAACTTGACCAGAACCGCAAGGTTTTTCAAATCATAGGAGTCATTAACTACAATATTGCTTGTGTTTACCATTACTGAAGCACTTTTACCTATAGTGATATTCCCATTGCATGATACTGTGCCTGAAAGGGTTATGTTTGCTACCCTGAATGAGTTTGCCATTGCTTCAAAGCTGATTCGTCCATCAGGAACAAGTTCAACCATACATTTTTCAATAGTTAGCCGGTTTTCTCCATCCTGCTGGCAATACAATTGTGAAAGGGCAGCACTTTTGGCAGAGGTCGCATCCTTAGTAATCGAGAACACCTTATCCTTAATATTGACCTTTGCCCTGATCAGGTCTGCAAATACCCCATGGCTTTCAAACTCTTTTACAGTCACATCCCCCTCAATGCAGGGATTGTCCATCTTTCCGGTAAGGCTTAAGTCCCCATTTATTAATCCATTAAGCCTTAATGGAGGCAGTCTTAATATCCTGCTTAAGAGAGATAATCTGCCATTTTCTATCTTTACCCTGGCTCTGATTTCCTCACCTTCCTCACCAATCATTCCGGAAAAGAACAATTCATTATCAAAGTTGGCATCTACTACTAAATGATTGGAGACCTGATAAATGCTGCCGATAAGGTTTTTTACATCCTTGCCGCCTATATTCAGGTTGGATGAGGTGAATTTAGCTGATAAGCACGGCTTTTTTAGTTGTCCCTCAATCTTTCCTTGCAAGATAGCACTGCCATGCCATTCATGAAAATAGTCCCATGGCAGCTCATTGAAATTCATACCACTGAGGGTAAAACTGCTCAGGATAAAATTGCTGTCGCATTCCCCGGAACAGGCAATCATACCCTTATCACCTATGCAGATATTGCCAGAAAAGATATTTATATCCCTCTTTCTATTTATCTCTATCCTGCCGGATGAGATATTAAACCTTCCTATGCACCCATTAGCAATGACCATATTGCCCTTAAAGCCACTGGGAACACTCTTTCCATTGTATTTAACTTCTGCTGTTGCCCTGACATTTTCTACAAATAGATTGGTAATCTGAGCATTCAGGTTTACAGAGCTTAAACCTCTATTTTGTGTGGTCACAAAGCCGGAGATATATGCCTTGCCTCCATCAGGCTGGGTAAAGGAGAGAGAAGATATGCTAAGCATATTCTCCCTTTTTGTGATAGAAAAATTAGTCACTGCATGACTGCTGCCACCGCTCCCTCTGCCAGAGGGGACTGGGTTGCAAATAAGGCTGTTGTCTCTTATATCTATCCCTTGCCCGGAGATAGTCAGCCGTTTGACAGGATTGCCTGTCAGCTGTATCCTGCCGTCTGCCATGCCGTTCAAGGCAGGGTGAAGGATATCCATCCTTAGTCCGGCAAAGCCAATATTTACATCGGCTCGATCCATGCTTATACTCCCATTTATCAAAAGGTTCTGAGATGCTGGAGAATCAATCTGCAATGTTTGTCTTCCATAGCTTAAACAGCCACGCCATGACGGATAATCTATTTTGTTGATGGTAATATTCTCAATCTCCATTTCTCCAGCCTTTCTATCCTGTTTGCATGAGTAAATCCCGCCTTCACCTTTTGTGCCTTCCCACATGGCATCAAAGGAATATTTGGAATGATTCCATGTAAAATCTCTGACAGAGGCATCAACCTTCAGAGATGGTGACCATTGGCACAAGACAGCAGCACTGCCACCCTGTGCCTGAGTAACAGCTGCCTCAATCTCCTGTCCCTTAAGGGTTAACACTGCCCTCTGGAATGCCCCAGAGGTATCCATGGTAAGGTTGCCCTCATAATTATCAGCCTTTATTCGCAAACTTCCAGAGATATTACCGTTCTTAAGCTCAGGTGTCCCCTTGATTCTGAATAGTCCAAGCAACGGAAAGACCCTTGCCTTACGGCATTCAATAACAAGGTCTAATGGGCTTACGGATAAAAATGCCCTGCCCTTTATCGATGTCTTGTTATCAATATCTACATCTATAGAATCAAACCCGTTATCCTTAAAGACAAAGCTTGCCTCTGCAGGAAATCTTTCTTTACCAAAGAGATTATTGGTCTTGAGTCTGCCTGAAACAGTAAAAGGATAAGGAGTTACCTTGCCATTGAATTTCAGGCTTGTTTTGAGTTTACTCTTTGAAAAATAATCTTTTAGCTTATCAATATTTGTCAAGTATTTCAAGATTGAGGCATCAAACATTGATGTTTCAATTGCAAGCAATGTTTCAGTATCGTTTATATCTGGCACGACAAATGTGGTTTTTATTGCAGCATCGCACAAGACAGCCTTTAAGCCTTCTGCCTTTATGGTTGTTACAGGCAATACCTCAGGCAATGGATTCGTGCCTCTGTCTGGCAAACTATTTGTACCAACTTTGCGTTCAAACACAGCAGATTCAGAACCAGTCCCCACTGCCCCTGTGCCTTTACTTAACCCGCATTCCGCATTCTCACTTCTATTATTTGAGCTTAACCTGAAGACACCATTTATCTGATTAAACGGAAGCCTTGCATTTTTAAGCAGAAACCTTCCCTCTTGAATACCTATCTGCCCTGATAATCCATGAAAAGTATATCCACCAATCCTCATCTTTTTCCCATTTTGGAGGGATGACTCCTCAAAGCATGAAGCCCTTCCTGGTGACTGGTGACCGGTGCTCTGGTGCACTGCTGGAGATGACTCCTCAAAGCATGAAGCTCTTCCCTTGAGGTTTACCCATGCATCCCCATCCAGAACCTGACCAAATGGGAGTTTAAGATATGGGGAATATCTGGAGAGGTTAGCTTTTTTTATGCCTGCATCCCAGCTCATATCAATCGGGGATACAGCATGGATAATACCAGAGCAATGCAGCGGAGTAAAAGGTTCAGACTGGATACCACCCAATAGTGCCTTAGCCTTAAACCTGCCATTAACATAACTTGCTCTTACTTCAGATAAAACCGTAGAGGTAGCAGTAGTTGTGCCATACAACTCATCCTGAAAGATTATCCGGCTGTTTTTAGTAAATAAGGAAAATTCAGGGGGACTGTGCGGTTTGGGTTTGCCTGGCTTGAAGATGCCTTCAGTATTCCAGACACCATCCATAGAACGAGAAAAATAAAACTCAGATGAGTCAATAATTATTTTATCTATTCCATATGAAGATGGGTGTTTTTTAAGAATACTATCCAATAAATGGCACTTGATAGTTATCTGTTTTGCCTTAACCAGAGGATGCTTATGAGCTAATAGAATAGAATTTGTTGCTGTCCTCCTCTGTAATGGACAGATACTCAGTCCATTAATGATTACCCTGTTGGGAAAGCCAAAGGCAACATTGTCAATCTTTGCATGGATATTCATCCTCTTTTCCAGAGAGGAGATTATCTTCAGCCTTGCCCATTCAGTTGGAAAGCCTTTTTGATAAACAATAAAGGCTACACTACCGAAAAGGACGAAAAGGACAATAAATAATAAAAGAAGAATAATGCCCCATCTTTTCATGATATAACCTCATATAATAATAATACAACAATTTTAACAAGATGTCAAGATAATTATCAAGGTGTACCAGGCACCAGAGCACCAGTCACCAGTTAACTGGTGCTCTGGTGCTCTTTTGTTCTGGTGTCCTCTGTAGTTAATCTTCTCATCGCTTACTGAGCGATTACATTGCTGATTACATGGCCATTGACTCTAATATCCCTCGAACATATGTATTCCCTGGATCACGGCTTAGCACATACTCAAACTCTTCCCGAGCCTCTTTTATTCTTCCGCCACGGAGCAAGGCTGCTCCAAGGTCAATATGAACACTGATATTATTTGGTTCTACCTCTATTATCCGTTGAAAACATATGGCTGAAGAGGCATATGCCCCTTGTGCAAAATATATTTCCCCAAGCCGATGATGTGCCCGGGAAAGTTTTGGATTTACAGCCAATGCCTTTTGCTGCCATTCTATGGATTTATACATCTGTCCCATCTTAAAGTATATATCACCAATGGTACTCATACACTGAAAATCATCCGGGATTATCCTTAAAACATTCTTATATTCTTCAATAGCATTCTGGTATTGATTAAGTTTAGAATAGAGTGCGGCCATATTATTGTGTGGCTCAGCAAAAACAATATTATACCTCAAGGCTGTTTTATAGGATTCAAAAGCCTTTTGTTTATCCTCTTCCCTTTCATCCACATCATAAGAAAGAGCATAAATGGCACCCATGATATTATAAAAATAGCCGTCATTTGGATTCAAAACAAAGGCATCTTTGATTCGATTAAATGCCTTTTGTATCCACTCCTTTTTCTTATCCCGATCCTCTATAGGGACAGAGGCTGCCTTTTTGTAGTAGGTAAAGGTAAGCTCTCCATAATAGTGCCGTTCCCATGGATTAAATTTAACTGCTTGTTCATACATTTCTAATGCCCTATCCAGATTATTCTCATTGATTGCTCTTTCTCCCTCTCGAAAGCATATATCTGCCTTATACGGGAAATGGGCCAAATAGAAAAGGAATATTCCAATACCAATAATCAAACCGCTTAATCCATATCTAACAGGAGAAATTTTTTTTCCTCTTTTTTTAGATTCCTGCGGCAGGGTAATATATCCTGCCTGAACCATACCCATACCCATCAGTGTCCAAAAAAGGATGGTAAACGAACAAACAGCAAAGGCAAAAAAGCTTTGAGCATGATACGCCAGAACAGCAGAACAGATGCCCAGCAATATTAACCGCTCGTTTGAATCCTTGATATTCTGATATGATTTCCAGCAGAAAAAGAAGAAGGCAAAGAACAGCCAAAGATAGATGCCCAGACCTACAAACCCACGCATAACACCTATATCAAAGAATTCATTGTGCGAACGGTCATAGTCAACATTATGTCCTTCTAAGCTTTCCATAAGCAGGGTCTTATACCTTGTATAAATAAACTTCAAGGAATCTAGCCCAATCCCAAATACAGGGTAATCAAGCATAATATGAGCTGACCTTTCCCATATCTTGAGCCGATTCCCTGCACCACCTGTAATCTCAGCCTTTTTTTCACCTTCAGCAGTCTCTTTTATGGTTACTGTTGAGGATATTCTCTCAAAGACAGAGTGTGGGCCAACAGAGGCAGACAATATAAGCAAACCAACAACTGCACCCAGCACACACAGCCGCAGTCTATTTTCAAACAGTATCTTTTTCCCGGATATGATGCCAAATAAAACCATAGCCACAAATAAACCCACCCATGGGCCACGACTCATGGCGTATATCTCACCAGCAAACGACAGGCACAGGATAATTCCGTATAACCATACTGTCTGATCCATCGTTGCAACAGGAGTAATCTCAACCTTTTTGGATGTTGCAACAGTTAACTTTGTTGTCTTTCCTTTTGTCTTTTTCTTAGCAAGCAGAACATTTTCCTGCTCTTGCTTCTTAAGAAAAAAGCCAAGGGCTAAGGGGATGATCATGCAGAGATAGGCACCAAGAAAGATAGGGTTGCCAAAGAAAGAAACAGTCCTTTCTGAGACATTTGATGCCCAGTTTGTAGGGTCCATACCAAATCTTTGGGCAATACTATAAAGAGAGGAAAGGATGGCTGCAGTAAATAAACAGTAGATTGTCTTTTTGAATAATCTTTTTTGATGAAGGAAGTTGGTTGCTACAAAGAAGAGAAGAATATAGGTTATGGTTGTGGTAAGTCCCTCATGCCGCTTGTATGCCCCAACCAGGCTTGTAGAAGGATACATAGAGAACATTGTAGAAAAAATACTTGTCCAAAAAAATGCCAGTACAGGAATATCCAGTTTGCTCTTTACAAATAGATGACCAATAAGGACAGCCTTGACCATCCATGCAGTCAGGATGATTATGGAAAAACACCGCATAATTGTCATCTTGGTAGTATCAAAAACACCGCTTGCGTGCGGATCAAAGTATAAGGGAACTACCATGAGAAGCCCTAAGAAGCCATATTCGATAATAGTGTGACAGTATCGTTCTATTTTTTGCTCATTCATTTCAATAGGTCCTATATGTCCTATAACGACAGCCTCTGCCTATACCACTCCACAGTCATTTCTAACCCTTGATCCACATTAATCTCAGGAGAATAATTCAGACAGCTCTGTGCCTTAGATATATCAGCCAAGGAATGTCTCACGTCCCCTGGCCTGGTATCTGCATACAGATGTGCAAGATTCGTGCCCAATATCTTATTTATCTTTTTACAGAGTTCATTCAAGGTTATCCGTTCCCCGCAGGCAATATTGAATGCCTCTCCTATTCCTTTGGAGGCTACAGTTGCATTGAGGTTAGCATTAATAACATTATCTATATAGGAAAAATCTCTTGATTGCCCTCCATCCCCATATATTGTTGGCTGATTTCCTGTAAGCATTAAGGTAATGAACTTTGGTATTACAGCAGAATAATGGGATGTAGGATCCTGATTTGGTCCAAATACATTAAAATATCTTAAGGCTATGGTTTCCAATCCATAGAGAGAATAAAAGACCTTACAATATTCCTCACCAGTTAACTTGGTAATAGCGTATGGAGAAAGCGGGGATGTCTTCATATCCTCTCTCTTGGGAAGGGTTGGGGTATCTCCATATGCCGAAGACGATGATGCATAAACCACCCTTTTTACCCCTGCATCCCGGGCAGCAACCAGAATATTCAGCGTACCAGTAATATTTACCTCATTTGCCCTTATTGGATCTGCTACTGATCTGGCTACAGAAGGCAATGCCGCTTGATGCAAGACATAATCTACCCCTTTAACTGCCTCTCGAACGCTATCAATATTAAATATATCAGCCTCTACAATCTCAATCTTATTTTCGAATTCAGCAATATTTTCCCTTTTGCCTGTGGAAAAATTATCTATAATCCTGACCTGTTCCTTGTTTTTTACCAACCTTGCTGCAATATTGGAGCCAATGAATCCGGCTCCACCTGTAATTAAATAGATAGACATATCTTCCTCCTTTGTATTTAGCTATTTAGCAGTTAGCATACTGTCAATAATCTGCTTTGAATTCTCTATCAGCACCTTAAAATCCTCTATCCCTGCCCCATAAGCAATCTTTTCTGCCTTTTCAAGGTTAATCAAATCAGTATCCGTATGGGCATCGGTATTAAGAATAAGCCTTGCCCCGGTTCTTTGTGCCATCAACGCTACAAGCCCATTGGTCAGGCAATGCCCTCTTCGTGCAGTAATCTCTAAGGCAATACCCCTTTGCTTTGCCAGATCTGCCTCTTCCTGTGTTAATAAACCAGGATGAGCAAGGATATCAATATCACTGTTAAGAGCTGCAAGATTTGTTCCTGAGGGAACTGGCTCAACAATGGTCTCACCGTGGACAATCACAATCATTGCCCCTAATTCCCTTGCCTTTTTAACCAATGATGCAATTAATTCCGGTGGAACATGGGTTATCTCTGCCCCTGGGATAAGACGAACCCCCTGTCCTTGCAGATGCTGGCAAACATTTACCAGACGTGGTATCACCCAGTCAATGTTTGATAAATCAACATGGTCAGTAATAGCAAGAGCCGATATCCCCTTATCTTTTGCCTGCTGAAGCAGTTCTGATGGCAAAAGTATTCCATCAGAAAGCAGGGAATGAGTATGCAAGTCTATCATAAAAATACCACCTTAAGTAAGAAATGCAGAATACAAAAATACCATGTTGAAAACCTGATTCCTATTTTTACTTTTGAAGTTTAACACATTTTTGAGAAGATGTCAAGGAAAATTCAGTGGCTTCCAGTCCTCCCCCCACAAATCCTTAACTTTTCATCATATTGAACTTCTTTAGTCTAAAGG
>JASEHA010000055.1 GCA_030018795.1 bacterium | reverse complement strand
CTATGTTATCTTTAGTGTTGCCAAACACTTACACTAAGTATAGCATAAAAGGAGATTAATTGCAATCATTTTGTTAAAAAATTTACAACTTTTTTTGAGTATAACTCTTTTTATATCAATTGGTTATTAACTTATCCATTGGCTACTTGCCGATTTCAGGATAATATTAACAAATCCAAAAGGGGGTAATTGAATCATGAATGCTAAGTATAACCACAAATTAATAGGATTGGTGCTTTTGATGTTTATGGCTGCTACTGCCTATGCTGGCGGTGGGATTGAATGGACGAATATTAATGATGGGCTGCCAAATGATATTCAGATTGCCAACATGGTAATTGATCCAGGCAGCTCAAGCACTATCTATGCTGCTACGGGTTTGGGTGAGGTGTATAAAACTGTTGACAGCGGCAGTAACTGGACAAATATTTCCAATGGGCTGGATATTCTGTCAGCAAGCCAATATAAGGAACGATATAGGGCATATACTGCTCTGACTGTGGATTCGACTAATATTTACCTTGGTTGTAGCGGCAGGATATTTAAGGGGACAAAGGATGGCAGCAGTTGGACGGATATTACTGGGACAATGACCCTTTCTTCTTGGTCAGCCTTAAGCATTGTTGCTCAATCTGATGCCATTTATGTGGGTAATAGTAAGGATGGTGTGTATAAAAGCATAGATAATGGGGCATCATGGTCAAAGATATATAGTAATTCGAACTGCAGGGCGGTGATTGCTGGAACAACAACAGGCAATCTCTATGCCCTTACGTATTCTCCGGGATTGCTTGTTACCACAGATGGTGGGCAGAGCTGGGGCAGTGTCTCATCACAATATTTCTATGACATGCTTGTTTATCCAGATGCTATGTATGCAACAACATGGAATGGCATTGTCAGAAGCACAAACAATGGCTCTACATGGGGAACAATCACCACTGGACTGCCTCAAACTCAAAATCAACGAATTGTGTGTTTTGCTGGGAATCCAGTCGGTAGTTCAACACTATATGCTTGGATAGAGACATATTCGCCAAACAGCAGGGCATTGTATAAAACCACAGATGGCGGCAATAGTTGGAGCGTAACATCACTTTCCCCATCTGCCAACGCTGCAAGGATGTTGGTAACAGGCGATGCTGTCTATGTAGCTGGCAAGGGGATACACAAGAGTGCGGATAATGGGACAAGCTGGATTATCATCAACAATGGCTTGCCACATCATGTGGATGTAAGCACCATAGCTGTTGACCCCAAAGCCACTGGCACGGTTTATATGGCAAGCTGGCGGGGGATATTCAAGAGCACTGATGCTGGCAATAGCTGGTCTGAGAAAAATACTGGGCTATTGGTAACATATGCTCCACATGCCAGGATCTATGCATTGACCATTGACCCAAATAATTCCAACATTATCTATGCAGGTGGAACTCAGATGCTATATAAGAGCATAGATGGCGGTGATAGCTGGGGTTCTATCACTGCTGGGCTTATGCAGGGAGCAAATACTAATATCAGCAGCATTGCCATTGACCCCAATAATTCACAGACAGTTTATGCCTCTGGGGATTGGGAGAAGATATACAAGAGTATAGATGGAGGAACAAGCTGGAGTCAGATAGCTATACCACAAACATCTTTTACCAGATTGCTTATTGCCCCAGAAGATTCCAGCATACTCTATGGTGTGCCAAGCTATGGAAGCAAGATATATCGCAGCAATAATCAGGGTGGCAGTTGGACAACAATACAAGCAGGCAGTAACTTGCATATTAATGGCATTACCCTTGGCACTACATCACAGACCATATATGTCTCTACCAGCGACTTTAACTATTACCAATATACCCTTGCCCGAATACTCAAAACCATAGACAGCGGCAGCACATGGACCCAAATAAGCGATAAAGAGGTTAATTCACTGATTGTCAATCCTGACATCACCGGTATTTTGTATGCTTTTGGTAATGATGGGGTTATCAAGAGCATTGACGATGGCAAGAGTTGGGGTAAGGCAAACTCTGGGCTGCCGATTATTAATACTGGCAGGCTACTCTCTGCTATTGGCGGCAGTGTAGGCAACACAGCCTCTTTTGTTATGGATCCAGCCATGCATGACAGGTTTTATATTAATTATCCACCCTATGGCATCTATCGTGGCACAGATACCAATGCTGCACCTGCACCACCAAGCATCCAGATACCAGCAAATGGGGCAAAAATATCTGACCAAACACCGCTGATTATAGGCAGCAGCAGCCATGGCAGTGTAGTCCTTGTTTATAATGAAGCCAGCACCCTGCTGGGAACAGCAACAACCAACTCAATCGGGTTGTTTAGCCTCAGCTGCAATAGCTTAAATACAGGTATGCACACCTTACATGCCATTAGCGTTGACAGATTTGGCACAAGCAGTCAGGCATACCTTTCCCTGACCATTGTCCAGGGTGTTGCCCCTACTATTGATAATCCTGTATCTGGTGCAACCAATCAGGCAACCATAACCATTACAGGCACGGCTGAAGACAATGCTGCAGTAGCAATTTACAATGGTCTTATCCCTATTGCCACAACAACATCTACCAATGGCTTTTATTCCTATACAGCCAAATTGAGCGATGGGTTATACAGCCTTTATGTTCAATCAACAAATAACGATGGGGTAGTAGCTGCTTCAAACATCGTTGACCTGTTAATTGATACAGTAGCACCAATGCCGCCAGTTATAACAAAGCCAGCGTATGGCAGCAAGATGCCTGACGATATATTGACTATCACCGGGCTGACCATTGCCAGCAGCACGGTCTTTATTTACATTAATTCCATTGAAATAGGCAGTGTTACCAGTAATGGAAATGGTGAAATTTCCTTTACTACCCCAATCCTGGATGATGGTCTAAATGAAATCACGGCAAGGGTAAAAGATAGTGTAGGCAATATCAGCCCCTCTTCCTATCCAGTGAAGGTTACCATCGGCATCCCGCCAATTATTATCAGCCCTGTTTCTGGCAAGACCTCTAAGTCCACGGATATCGTTATTTCAGGTAAATGCCGGGCAAATGCGTCAGTCGGGGTTTATCTTGATAGTGTAAATATGGGCACTGCAACCGTAACTAATTGTACCTTTAGCTACACCCTGACCAATCTTGCTGCCGGAACACATACCGTAACAGTAAACGCAGTCAAGGGAGCTAAAAGTGGCTTTTCTAACATAGTAACCCTGATGATCCAGCCAGATTTGCCTATTGACCCGGTAGGTGTAAATATCTCCTCACCTCGTGGCACAGAGCACCCCATGAGTATGGATGAGGATAATAATGTAAGCGTTTCCTTGCAGAGTACAATAACAGTTACTGTTCCTGTAATAGGCACACCTACTGCTGTATACATTAAATATAGTGGAACTACAGCTGCGATGAGTGATAATGACCATGATGGCATCTATGAATATTCCTTTAAGCCCTATCTGCTTCGTGGCAATGTGCCCCTGACCATAGTTATTGAATACCCATCTGGACAATCATATGAGGTTAACATTGGCAGCTTGCTGATTGACCCGGATGGGCATGTCTATAATACAGTAACCCTTGAAAAGGTTGTTGATGCAGTTGTTACCTGCTATTGGTTCAGCACAGCAACTACTACATGGGAAATCTGGCCAGCGTGGGATTATCCCTTTAACAATGTCCCGCAAATAAACCCTCAGACCACGACTACTGGTAATGATTGTTATTACAGCTTTATGGTTCCAGCAGGCAAGTATTATGTTCACGCAGTATGTCCGGGATACAAAACCTATCAGAGTGGCGTTCTGGAGGTAATCGATGACCCGGTTCATCATGATATTTATATGGAGCCATTGCCGGTTTTAACCTCGCTAAAGGTTGTGCCACAATCAATAGTACTCGGACCAGGTGGGACATACTCGCTTACAGCAGTTGGTTATGACCAGTATAAAAGATCCATGGGAGACATAGAGTGCAGCTGGAGCAGCAACATTGGCAGGGTTACTCCAACCAATGGGAAAAGCATAACATTTACTGCTCCCAGCACGGTAACTACTGGAATAATCACTGCGGCAAGTGGAACGGTTCAGGGAACAGCCTCAATAATTGTTTACCAGAGCGTTACCATCAAGCTATCCCCTCAAACCATCTACGCACAACAAAATGAGGTTTTTACCCTAAACATAGACATTGCGGATGTGGTTGATTTATTGGGGGCAAAGATAGTCTTATCCTTTGATAAGACTAAGGTAAGGGCTGGAACAGTAACTGCAGGTAACTTCTTCAGTCAAAATGACCCCTCCTTTCAATTATTTTCTACAGTGAAGAATCCTGAAGGGATTGTAGAGATTAATGGTGCAAGACTTGCCTCATCAGGGGTAACAGGCTCAGGAACGCTTTATTCTGTTACCTTCACCACTATGTTTGCTAATTGCTCAGGAACCATATCCATTAGCGAGGCAGGATTAAAGGATATAAATCTATCAATTATTTTAGCAGGGGATAAATATCCGGCTGTGATTCGGGGAAGGCTTCTGGGTGATTTTGGTCGTCTTTCCAGTCAACCTCTTGCCCCGCCAGAAGAAATAGCGGATAATAAGATTGACTACTGTGATTTACTATTGTTTAGCAAATACTGGAATGACAACAACCTGAAAGGCGATATAGCCTCAACCAGAACCACAGGCTTTATCCCTGATTTTACCTATGAGCCAGACGGCAAAATAAATTTTGAGGATCTGGCTTATTTTGCGACAATGTGGAGATGGGATCATAACAAGGGGACTCAAGCTCCGAGGCTGGCGTCAAAGGATACTGCTGCTACCACAGCGATAGTCAAATTGAAGACAATGAAAATGGATGAAAACAAGGTGTGTGTCGATGTTGTTGTAGAAAATGCAACAGATCTGCTTGCAGCACATCTTATCCTGGGATTTGATGCAAACTTTGAGCTGGCAACGATTACCTCTCAGGCATTTTCCTTCCCTTCCTTCCCGAATGAGGCACAGATAGGACAGGTGAGTATCAACCTTGCCGACTTGAATGGCAAACTTACAGCAGGTGGCAGCATTGCTCGTCTAATCTTTCATCCCAAATTCACCATTTCCAATGCACCACTTGCCATTTCCATTGTTTCTGCTGACTTACGAAATACTCAGGCTAAGAAAATACCGTCGTGCATCATGCCCATTTCTACCCCTGCCTCTGACTTAACCAAAGCCTACTGCTACCCAAATCCCTACATTTCATCAGAACATACGCAAGGAATAACCTTTGCTGAATTGACTGCTGAGGCAAGGATTAGAATTTTTGACATAGCAGGTGAGATGGTTTATGATTCCGGGATGGTTAATACAAATGGCGGCAAATTCAACTGGACTGCAGTCAACCAATCAAACACCACACCCGTTGCCTCTGGCATCTACCTCTACCTTATTACCAATAACCATGAACAGAGGAAGACGGGCAAGCTGGGAATAATCAGGTAGAGCGAAGCGGTGAAGGCATAAAGACTGGGGTGGAGGATGTAAAGACGCTATAGATATATCAGTCTTTACACCTACAGTAATAATTCTATCGCCTTAATCAGCAATTCCCCTTTTGACAGCAGATAGGTTTGACACCCAGCTTTTTCTCCTGCCTCGACATCCTTTTGTTCATCTCCAATCATCCATGAATTTCTCATATCTATATTAAAATCCATTAATGCCTGCTTAAACAGCCCATCCTTAGGCTTTCGGCAATCGCATCCATTGTCCGGGGAATGAGGACAATAATAGATAGCATCTATGGTTACACCATTCTTTTTCAGTTCAGCAAGCATTTGTTCATGAACATTAATCAAGTCATCCTCTGACATTATCCCCCTGCCAATCCCGGATTGGTTGGTAATAATGATAACCATTAACCCCTTTTGCTTGATCTTTTTTATGGCATCTATTACCCCTGGGAGGAAGCTGAACTCGTCATAGGATTTGACATAATCTCCCTCTAATTTTTTGTTGATCACCCCATCCCTATCAAGGAATACGGCCCGCTGCAAAGAAATCGGGTTGCGGTATGGCTGTTCTGTTTCAGCAGGCACAACCTCAGCCGTGTCTACCATACACTTCTGAATTCTGAATTCTGAATCCTGAATTCTGCTTTTTGTTCTCACCCCTTAACCACCCCCAATGGTCTTATCTTTGCCACCTTTATAGCAATACCTGCCTGATGAAGGATGTTGACCACAACATTAACATCCTTGTATGCCTCAGGCATCTCCTCTGCCAGGGTTTCTCTGCCAGAGGATCGAACAATGATACCTTTATCTGCAAGCTCTCTGGTAATGGATCTGCCCTTTGCCTCTTTTATTGCCCGGGTTCTTGACATTATTCTGCCGGCTCCATGGCAGGCTGTGCCAAAGGCTTCATCCATGCCAAGCTGTGTGCCGACAAGGACATAGGATGCTCGTCCCATATCGCCTGGAACAATTACAGGCTGTCCAGCATTCCGGTACTTTTCCGGAATATCAGGGTGTCCTGCTGGAAAGGCACGGGTTGCTCCCTTGCGATGAACACAGAGCCTTGTTTCTTTACCATTCACCATATGTTTTTCTATTTTAGCAATATTATGGGCAACATCATAAACCAATTGCATCCCAATCTCTTTATCACTAAGTCCAAGAATCTGTTCAAACGTCCTTCTTGTCAGGTGCGTGATACATTGCCTGTTTGCCCAGGCATAATTAGCTGCACAGGCCATTGCTCCAAGGTATCCCTTGCCTTCAGGGCTGTCTACTGGAGCACAGGCTAATTGTCTGTCTGGCAGATAGATACCATACTTACGACTGGCATCACCCATAGAGCGAAGATAATCCTCACAAACCTGATACCCAAGCCCACGCGATCCAGTATGGATCATGACTGTAATCTGTTGCTCTTTTAGTCCAAAAATACCTGCTATTCTGGGATCAAATATTTTGTCTATTATTTGGATCTCCAGGAAATGATTGCCAGAACCAAGTGTACCAAGCTGATTATGCCCGCGTTCTAATGCCCTCTGGCTTATCTGTTCAGGATTAGCAAATGATAATTGTCCCTGCTCCTCTGTATACAGCATATCTTCAAGAGTACCATAACCATGAGAATTTGCCCACTGAGTACCAGTATGCAAAACCATTGCTATATCTTTCGGTGAAAGCTTGATTGAGCCGTGAGAGCCTACCCCAGAAGGAATATTGCGGAATAATCCATTAACAAGTGCTGGCAATCTATCTTCAATATCAGGCAAGGTCAGGTTTGTTCGCAGCAGCCTTACCCCACAATTTATATCACTCCCTACCCCACCAGGAGAGATGATACCACCCTTATCAATCTCTGTTGCCCCTACCCCGCCTATGGAAAAGCCATACCCCCAATGAATATCAGGCATGGCTATAGAATATTTTATTATGCCTGGAAGGCAGGCAACATTGGCTACCTGAATAGGGGTGCTGTCACCCTTGATATGCTCCAGCATTTCTGTGTTGGCATAGATAAGACCAGGAACCCTCATCTCATTCATATAGCTTTTCGGTATTCTGAATCGATAATCGTCAATTTGCTCTATTGGACCTTGCCATGGATTCATACGGGTCTCCTTTAGCAGTTAGCTAATAATGGGGCAGACGAAGTCCGCCGCCCCCTATGACAGAACATGAAGCAAAACAAGCGTTCTGTCATAACAGCTAACAGCTAACTACTTCCCCCCCCTTTCATCACACATCAAATATCACCTGGATTTCCCATCCACAGCCAGTATCCTCAATCCTCAACTGGTGATAGGTAACCGTCTTTATCTCTTGCAGCAATTGATGTTTACCCGGAATATATTTTTCACCGCAAGCCTTTGCTCTGATAACGGTTGGTGTCAATTCCAGTATAGTAACCTTACTAAATAGCATCCCTTTTGTAGAGCAATGATACAGTAACTCACTTAAGAAATTCACAAGCAGCTCATCCTGATCATACCCGGCTGCTTCAATATTTATAGATTTTTTAGGGGTGACATTGTCTAATCCTGCAAGAAGGGTAAACATTCCATAGGCGATATTAGTAAATGCCTCTTTTCTTGTTTTGCCATAGGCTATTATACCAATATCTGCGGTATGTTCAAAGAAATCAAACCTCTTCTGATTCGGAGTGGGCGTAATATCCAGAGTATTGTCCATAACCATAATGGTATCCATAATTGGAGAGATAACCCGGAACAAAGTGTTCCACATTGGTAAGAATATATCCTATGACATGGGCATGAACATTTGACAGGAGCGATTTTGTCCTGGCAAGAGCCTCTCGTTGGGTTCTCCATGCTTGAACAACAACAACAATACCATCAACAAACGTTCCCAGTATGCTTGTGTCAGTGATAGCAAGTATCGGGGGTGTATCCAGAACAACATAATCAAAGCGATTTTTAAGCTCAACCAGCAATTCTTTCATGCGGTGAGAACCTAAAAGCTCTGCGGGATTAGACGGTATCCTGCCTGAGGTAATGACAGTCAGATTCTCTATCCTGGTTTTCTTAAAAACAGCATCTAATTCTGCCCCTCTCATGAGGATATCTGACATCCCATTCTCCATTCTTAATCCAAGCAGGTTATGGATATTTGGTTTTCTCAGGTCACAGTCTGCTAAAAGGATATTTTTATGTAAATCCTGTGCCAGGGCAATAGCCAGATTAGTGGATGTAGTTGTTTTACCTTCACTATGAATGGAGCTTGATACAGCAATAAGCCGCGGAGGATGTTCAGGGTTTACCCGCTGGAGATTGGTTCTTATGATTCGATATTGCTCAGAAATTGGGGTTTTGGGGCCATGGTAGGTTACAATTCGGGCATCTATCCCTGAATCATCTTTAGGATAAGCAATAGCTGTAGCTGAAAAGTTCTCTGGTGCAGTTTTTTTTACATCAGCTGTCTTTTTCTCTCTTATGGTTGTGAGTAATTTTTCCGGCAATGTCTATCCCTCCAATATGAACGATTACTTCGTACTATTACTGTTGCCATTCCCAAACATCCTATCCAATAAATTCTCCAGAGAGAGGTATTGAATAAATGGAGAACTAATTCGTCCCATGGTATCAGTTATTCGGGGTATTAAAGCCATGGGGATATAAACAACATCTCCTGAATCCAGTTTTATATCCTTTTCCATTTCACCCTTATAAAGGATCTTATGAAGGTTTATTATTTTGGTGACAGGCTGGAGTTTTCCAGGGGTAATAACCTTTACCCTTTTCAGGTCAGCATCCTTTGTCGGCAGACCAGCCTTTAAGACAGCCTCTCGAATAGTAATATATTCACCACCAATCGAATATTTTCCAGGCTGCATTACCTGTCCTACAATATAAACCTTTTTGCTGAAATATCCAATGATAGTGATGGTAATCTTTGGGTCTTCAATATATTTGCTAAGTTTTTCGTACAATATTTTTTCTAATTCGATTGTGGTTAATCCTTCAACCCTTATCTCGCCAAGCATAACCATGGTAATATTACCTGCAGGGTCAACCTTAAATTCACCGCTTATCTCCGGATTATCCCAGACAACAATTCTGATTATATCCTCCTGTCCGAGAAGATACGAGGAGCCTTCTTGAGCAAAACTAAGATTGCTTAGTCCAAGAGAGAAAAGAATCCAACCAAGAATAATCATCTTTTGTAACTTCATCATCTTCCCCTTTATGCGTATGTAATCATAATACCATAATTCTTTTGATTTGTCAATAAAATTTGCAGGCTTTTCACTGATGTATTACGCATAGGTCGCCTGAATATTCGATAAAGCAAAATTCAAATCACACAATCCTCATAGAATTGCCCAA
>JASEHA010000054.1 GCA_030018795.1 bacterium | reverse complement strand
ATTGCAATTCCAAACATTTAAAGAATCACAAATTATGACGACTTAGAGTATAACTTAAATTTGAATTACACACATGATTCGTTAAAGAATCAACAAAAATGTGGGATTTAGATGCGTTTGCCTTGGCAAAGAGGCTCTCGCGAAAGCAGCTTACTAACTTATTTGGTAGCACAGGCATCCCTGCCTGTGTAAGAAAAAGCAAAAATTACTTGACAATATTTATAAATTTGCTATACTGTAAGCATTCAAAACAAAAAGGGAAAAAAAGGGGAAGAAAAGTGCAGATAAATATCGGATTAATTGGATTTGGTACGATTGGTTGCGGAGTGGTAAAGATACTTCAAAAGAGTGCTGGTTTGATTGAAAAAAAAACCGGTGTAAGGTTGTGCCTGAAACGGATTGCTGACCTTGATATTACCACACCAAGGGGGATTGTTGTTGAGCCTGAATTGCTTACCACCAAAGTAGAAGAAATAATTGCTGATGATGATATTGATGTTGTGATTGAGCTTATAGGCGGGTATGAGCCTGCCCGAACAATTGTTCTTTCTGCTATGCGTGCAGGTAAGAGCGTTGTTACGGCAAATAAGGCACTCCTGTCAAGGTATTGGGAGGAGATATTCCAGACAGCTGCTGAGTGTGGGGTGGCTTTTTATGCTGAGGCATCGGTTGGCGGCGGTATCCCGATTATATCTTCTATAACCCAGGGGTTGGTGGCAAATGAGATTCAGGAAATATATGGAATTATCAATGGAACATGCAATTATATCCTGACTAAGATGTCTGAAGAAGGGCTTGACTTTTTAGAGGCATTGAAGCAGGCACAAGCAAATGGATATGCTGAGGCAGATCCTGCCTTTGATATAGAGGGTATAGATACGGCTCATAAACTCAGTATCTTGAGCTCTATTTCCTTTGGAGGGCATATACCCTTAGAGTCTATCAATACCCAGGGAATTACCAGAATAACCAGGCTGGATATAGATTACGCAAAGGAACTGGGTTTTGTGATTAAGCTTCTTGGTATTGCGAAAAGGTTGTCTGCAAATGAGATAGAGGCAAGCGTCCATCCAGCCATGATTCCAGAAGATCATTTACTCTCTTCTGTAAGTGATGTTTTTAATGCAATTTATATGGTTGGAGACTTTATTGGACCAATGATGTTCTACGGCAAGGGTGCCGGACAGCTTCCCACAGCGTCAGCCATTGTAGGCGATCTGGTTATGCTGGCACATCAAAAAAAAGGGTTGATTAATAGAGCCTTGCCAGCAAAGGATATAATCAGTGTCCGTAAAAGAGACAGCATAAGCTCAAAATATTATCTCAGGATTACAGCAAAGGACAGCACTGGTGTACTGGCAAGTATTGCCGGGATATTAGGGAAATATGGTATCAGTATTGCCTCGTGCATCCAAAAAGAACGGGGACAGTTTGTGCCTATTATCATCCTTACCCATGAGGCAAAAGAGGGAAATTTAAGGGCAGCTATTGCCGAGATTGATGGACTGCCAGTAATAAAGGATAAGACGGTGTGCATTAGTCTTGTGGCAAGGACGTAGAGACAAGGCATTGCCTTGTCTCTACCGATAACAAACAACAAAGGAGGTCATTTCAAATGTGTACATTGCAACGTAAGCCATGGCATGGTGTTATCAACGAATACAACGAGTTTTTACCTGTATCAGAAAAAACACCGGTAATTACTCTTAATGAGGGTAATACCCCTCTGATAGATGCCTATAACTTAAGTCAGTCGATTGGCAATAACTTAAAGATTTACTTGAAGTATGAAGGCTTAAATCCTACAGGATCATTCAAAGACAGAGGCATGACCATGGCTATTTCTAAGGCTGTGGAAGAGGGCAGCCGTGCTGTTATCTGTGCCTCAACCGGTAACACCTCTGCCTCGGCTGCGTGTTATGCTGCCCGGGCAGGGATACAGTGTGCCGTTATAATCCCTGAGGGTGCCATTGCTATGGGTAAACTTGCTCAAGGCTTGATACATGGGGCAAAGGTTATTGCCCTTAAGGGGAATTTTGATGATGCCCTGGATATTGTTCGACAGGTATCGGATAAATACCCAATTACCCTTGTCAATTCTGTTAATCCATATCGAATTGAGGGACAAAAGACAGGTGCATTTGAGATATGTGATGACCTGGATAGGGCACCTGATTTCCATGCCATACCAGTAGGCAATGCAGGTAATATTACCGCTTACTGGAAGGGTTATAAGGAGTATAAACAAGCAGGCAGGATAGATTCACTGCCAAAGATGATTGGCTTTCAGGCAGCAGGTTCTGCCCCTATTGTTGAGGGCAGGGTAATAAAAGACCCTAAAACCATTGCCACAGCTATCAAGATTGGTAATCCAGCCAGCTGGAAACAAGCAGAACAGGCTCGGGATGAATCAAAAGGATTGATCGATAAGGTGACAGATGATGAGATTATTGAGGCTTATAAGATGGTAGCAGCAAGGGAGGGCGTATTTGTTGAACCAGCCTCAGCAGCATCCATTGCAGGTGTAATCAAACTAAATAAACAGGGGTACTTCCCTGAAGGGGCAACCATTGTTTGTATCCTTACCGGCCATGGATTAAAAGACACTGACTGTGCTATTAAGTCGGCAGATAAACCCATAGTGGTTGAGCCGGAGATGGAGAAGATAGTGGAGATACTGGGGTTTTAGATACATATCACCACAGAGACACGGAGGCACAGAGAAAGGTGAAAAAATGCGTAAACTACTATTTATCATTACACTAATATCATGGTCATGCCTTAGCCATGCTGAGGATAAGGTAGGAATGTTTGAGGAGAAGATTGTTGTCAATAATCCCATGCAAACAGTTCTTAAGGCAACAAAAACTATGGCTGCTGCTGCCTCACAAGGGAATGACGAATCAGAGGAGGTTACCATTACCGGTGAGGATAAGCTCAAGCTTACTACCAAAAAACCATTGCTTGAGCTTAAGGAAAATATGAATGATGCTGTGCCAGCATATAATATTACAGAGGAAAGACTGCTTTCTGAAGCACCGACTGTCTTCTCTATCTGGAGTCAAGATTATAGTAGTGTTATGGATAGCAAACAAGTTTCTTTCCCTTGCCTGAAAAAATTAGTAAAAGACAAAGTTGTTACCTTTTATCCTCAAACAAGGGGAGAGGTTATTACCTCATGGAATCTGGTAATTACTGATAATAAGGGGCGAGAGTTTAAAAAATTCAAGGGCACTTATGTCTTGCCAAATAATATTCCCTGGGACGGGAGAAATGATAAGGATATGATCATTGATGTTGATACCACTTATACCTATATCTTTAGCTATATCGATGTGGTAGGCAGCCCGCATACTATTGTTGGTAATCCATTTTCTATAGATGCCATTGCTCATCAGGAAAAAAATGGACTGGTTGTTACCCTGTCCAGCAGGGTTCTGTTTGATCCTTCAGCAGATGATGTCCAGATTAAACCAGATGCAATGCCACTTATTCAAGAGGTCGCAGATGAGATAAAGAATTACTTTGGTCTGCCCATAGAAATAGATGCATATGATGATAATACAACAACAGCTAATGCACAGGCAGAGATAGTAAGCAATCTTTTGGCTGAAAAATTGATTGTCTGGAATGAACAGATAAAGACATCTGGACACAAAATAAGAAAACAAAAACCATATATTAATGTCATTGTACGCAATAGGTGATTGACAAATAGAATCAATTCTGGTATAATTTGTTAGAAGTTAGAAGGAGGAGGAGAAATAGAAATGAAAGCAGTAAAGTTATTAATTATCGTAGGGTTTGTATTATTTATTAGCAGTTGTGGACAAAAACCAAAATTGCCGCAGGATAATGTCGAAAAGCTGATAGGTCAATTGCAGAGTACGGATGAATATACTCGAATTATGGCTGCTTATTCCCTGGTTGATACAGCTGATAAAAGGGCAGTTAAGCCATTGATCAAGGCATTACGGGATGAAAGCTCATCTGTACGAATCAAGGCAGCCTTAACATTGGGAATATTAGAGGATAAAAAGGCTGTCTCTGCCCTGATCAAGTCATTAAAGCGTGATAAGATAGAAGGGGTGCGAAGTAGTGCTGCTGAAGCACTCGGACACATAAAGGCAAGGATGGCAGTTGGTCCACTTATAGCTGCTCTGAAGGATAAGGATGCCAGTGTGCGTGGAAATGCCGCTGTGTCCCTTGGTAAAATAGGCAATCTGAGGGCAATCAAATCCCTTATGCCGCTCTTAAATGACGAAAGCAAGAATGTGCAGGTTAATGCAGGCTTTGGGCTGGGAATGCTCGGGGTAAAAGAAGGAACGGATTTGCTGATTAAGGCTCTTAATGACAAGAATAAAGACATCTGTATTGAAGCCAGTCTTTCCCTTGGTGAGTTGAAGGATGCAAGAGGGCTGAATACCTTGATAAAATTGTTAGATGATGAGTCTGCCATCTGCCGGCATAAGGACAGAGAAAAGGCTGAACATACCATGTGCGATAATAACACCTTGCGTAAAAAGATTATCTGTGCCATTGGGAAGATAAACGAACAAAAATCCATAGATGCACTAATCCCTAACCTGAATAATCAGGCACAGGATGTGCGAAAGGTAACGATTGAGGCTCTAAGTAATCTGGGTGGAACACAATCTGCAAAGGCATTACTAAACGTCATTAATGATAAGCAAGGCGGTGTCAGGAACGAGACAGTCAATGCCTTTATTAAGATTGGGACAGTATCCATTCCATTTCTATTGGAAGGATTAAAGCAAGATGATGTGTGTGTTAAGGGAAATTGTGCGATTGTTCTGGGAAAGATGAAAGAAAAAACAGCTATTGAACCTATCATTAAGCTTCTTGATGATGAGAACTGGCTGGTACGTGTTCAGGCAGCCCGTGCATTGGGTAGTATCAATGATAAAAAGGCAATAGCTCCATTAATTTCAAGTATGGATGATAAGATAAATGAGGTAAAAAGTGTTATAATTGATACACTTATTACCCTTGGGACACCTACTGTTCAACCCTTGATTAAAGCCTTAAAAGATAAAAATGACAATATCAAGAATGGGGCAGTCCTTGCCCTGGGTATGTTAGAGAATACCTCTGCAGTTGAACCCTTAATTGCTGTTCTTAAGGATAAAGACCCACAGACAAGAAAGGGTGTGGTTATGTCTCTGGGTATGCTGGGTGATAAAAGGGCTGCTGTTCCAATCATTGGACTCTTAAAGGATAAGGATAAGCAGGTAAAAGTAAATGCAATTACTTCATTAGGTGTATTTAAGGATACTAAAGCAACAAAACCATTAGTCAAGCTATTAAAGGATGAAAAGGATATTGATATCCGCAGGATGATAGTCGTTGTCATAGGTGAACTATCAGACCCTGATGGAATCAATGTCTTGATAGATAGCTTAACCGATAAGGATGAAACCATCAAGGAAAATGCAGCCCGTTCACTGATCAAGATAGGCAAGCCAGTAGTAGAAAAATTGGTTGCTGCTGTTAATAATAAGAAGAATGACCCTGTTGTCAGGCAATATGCCATCACCATCCTGGGTAAGACAGGCAAAAGGGGTAATAAACTGCTCATCAATACCTTCCTTACTGCCCTTACTGATAAGGATAACGAGCTTCGCCGACGAGCGGCTATTGTTTTAGGGATGATTGGTGATAAAAGTGCTGTTCAAGGCTTGATTTCAAGCCTTGAGGATAAAAGCTCCCCAGTACAAAATAATGCTGCAGAATCCCTTGTAAGGATAGGTAAGCCGGCAGTAAAACCATTGATTACAGCCTTATCGCATTCTAATAAGGATGTTCGTGGGTATAGCGTTTATGCCCTTGGCAGGATAGGTGACCCAAGGTGTGTTAGATATTTAGAAAATATAGCCAGTAACGACCGCGACAAAATAGTACGAGAAACAGCGAAAAGTGTGCTGGCTAAGCGAAAGTTTTAAATTTTAACGGAGGTGTTTGTAAAAAAAATGATTCCTATACCAACAAAGATGGCACTTACTTCTGGAGGAGCAGAGGGTTCAAGCAAATTGAATGCCTTTGACCATGCCCTGCTTGCCGCGGGCATAGGCAATATTAACCTGATCAAGGTATCAAGCATTGTGCCGCCTGATATTGAGTTGATAGAGCTTCCATTTATCCCTGGCGGATCCCTGACACCAATGGCTTATGCTACTATTACCAGTGATGTGCCAGGTGAGATGATTGCCTCAGCAGTAGCTGCTGGCTTTCACAAACCAGACCACTATGGGGTTATTATGGAGTATTCTGGCAAGTGTGCCGCAAAAGAGGCTTCTGAACGGGTTATTGCTATGGTAGAAGAGGCATTTACTACCAGAGGGATTGCCCTTGATGATATCAAGATAACAAGCACGCAACATACTGTGGTCAAGATAGGAAGCGTGATCGCAGCGGCTGTTTTGTTGTATTAAGATTCTGGAGGGACACCATGCACTCTGTCAAAAAGTTTCTGGATTTTGAAGCACACTTAAACGAGGCTACAGTTGCTTTGTTGGGGGCACCGCTTGAATATAGTGTCCCAAAAAGAGAGCACCCCTTTGGTCCAGGCATGGCTGACGGTCCCAATATTATTAAACAGATGTCCTATCTCTTAGAAAGCTATAGCCCCAGACTAAACCGTAGCTTGCAAGAGATGAAGCTGTGTGACATGGGAGGGGTAACCTTTGGCAAGGATATTGTTGAATCCTTAAGGCTTATCTCCGAAGAGATAGAAGCCATTAATAACAAAAAGGTTGTGGTTATTGGCGGTGAACATACTGTTACTGTGGGTGTTGTTGAGGGATTGATCAAACGGTACCCTGAGATGGTAATTATTCAGATAGATGCCCATACTGACCTGAGGGCTGAATATGAGGGTAAAAAATATTCTCATGCCTGTGTAATAAGACGCTGCATGGAAATAGTTGGACCAGAAAGGATATATCAATTAGGGATTAGGTCCGGAGAAAAGGAAGAATTTGAGCTTGGCAGGCAGCAGTGCCATTTATCTTCCCGGCTAATGCTTGATAATATTACCCTGAAAAAGCTACAAGGGCTGCCAGTTTATTTAACCATTGACCTTGATATTCTGGACCCAGCCTATGCACCCGGGGTAAGCGTTCCTGAGTCATGTGGAGCTTCTCCTCATGAATTGTTTGAGGCTATTTATTCCTTAATCGGATTAAATATCATTGGTTTTGACGTGGTTGAGATCCTTCCATCTCACGATATAGGACAGATTACAGCGGCTATTGCAGCTAAGATTATCAGAGAGGCAATCTTAGCATTCTGGTGGCAGTAAGTGTTCAGGAGCACCAGAGCAAAGAGCACCAGTAAAGAATTTGACTGAGACTCTGATGACTGGTGACTGGTGACTGGTGCACTGGTGACTGATGAAAGAGGCATAATGATTAGAATCAGCGGCGGCATTAACAAGGGTAGAAAAATAAAGGCACTGAATACCATGTCTACCCGTCCAACTTTGAGTAGGGTAAAGACATCCTTATTTGACATGCTGTCTGATAGGGTTAAGGACGCTGTTATCCTGGATCTATACTCTGGTACTGGCAATATTGGTATCGAAGCCTTGAGCCGCGGAGCAAAAAGTGTTGTTTTTGTCGAAAACAACGCTGCTCAGGCAAGGCTTATCAAAGAAAATCTAACAATTACCAACCTTCTTGAATCTACTGAAATAACTGAAATAATTACCCTTGATGTCTTTGAAGCAATTCAGAGACTGGATAAAAGAATGAGCTTTGACATCATCTACCTTGCCCCCCCATTCTTAAAAGGGTTTGTCTGGCCAACTATAGAAGCAATAGCCATGAGTAGCCTGCTTTCTCCATGTGGATTACTTGGCGTGGAACATCATAAAAAGGAGGATGTTCTGCCTCTGGCAAAGGGGCTTTCTGCAACTGATACATTAACCATGACAAAGCAACGCAGATATGGGGATATTGTAATTTCATTTTATGAAATTACACAAGGTTGTTCAGGCTGAAGGCTTGAAGGCTATACCTGCCTAACAGTCTATAGCCTATTCCACTTATCCTTCTGAGGGATTTTTAGATGAAAAATTATCGGGACAAAGCAGACCAGCTTCTTAAAAAAGGGCGTAACGAACATCAGGACAGCTGCCTTCCACATGCTGCTGAAGAGATGCTTGATGCTGATTATGATGACCTGCCACATCTGGAGGATATCATGGATAGTCTTAATAGTCAACCTATTGATATACAGGAAGATGAAGAGATAGAGCCTGAGATTGAAGGGAAAAAGCATGGCATAAGAAAAGGCAAGAGATATGTGTCTGACTCTCCAATAAAAGCCTATTTCAAGGAGATTAATCATATCCCTCTCTTAAGTGCTGATGAAGAAAAAGAACTGGCTATAGAGATGGAAAAGAAAAAAATAAAGATTAAAGAGATAGAGTTAAAGATTGGTATGTCTGCAAAAAGATTTCGTAAGTGGAATGAAGAATGGGGAAAACTGGCAGAGGGTGTCCCTCCGACAGAGGGGCTCCCTCAGTTAGCAGAATTTTCTGCAGAAGAGATTCAGGATATGCTTTCTCAGCTAAATACATTTGAGGCAGAGATTGAAAAGATAAAAACAAGATTTATAGAGGCAAATCTGCGACTGGTAGTTACATTTGCTAAAAAATATGTGCCTGGCGGTGTGATGAGCCTGCTTGATATTATTAATGAAGGCAATCTTGGACTGATTAAGTCTGTGGAAAGATATAACTATATGGAGGGATATCGGTTCAGCACCTATGCCATCTGGTGGATAAAACAATCCATCTTAAGAGCTGTCTCTGACAAGGCAAGAACTATCAGGATACCAATCTATATGGTAGAGATCATTAATCGGTGTCTGCGAACCATCCAGACTCTTGCTCAACAATTAGGAAGAGAGCCTGAACTGGAAGAGATAGCAGAAAAGATGAACCTGCCTGTGCCAAAGGTGATTGAGTTGATTAATATTGCTCAGGATCCTATTTCCCTTGACTCACCAATGGGTATTGATGGGGAAAGTCAACTCGGTGATTTGATTGAAGATAAGGAAACCCTTTCCCCGGCAAAAACCTTATTCTTACGAATGCTTCAAGAAAGGATTAGTGATATCCTTAATATGCTTCCGGAAAAAGAAAAAATGACCCTGAAATTAAGGTTTGGGCTGGATGGCATGGAACCGCATACCCTTGAAGAGGTTGGAAAAATTCTGGGATTGACCAGAGAAAGGGCAAGACAGATAGAAAAAAATGTACTGGAAAAGCTCCGCAACATGAAAATAACATGGGAATTGCAAAGCTTTTTGAGAGAATAGAAATGGTAACACTCGATGTTCAATTTTTTTTCTGGCTCATAGGAATCGCCTCCTGCCCAGTCACCAGTGCACCAGTCACCCCCGCAGCTACAGGTATTCTTGTAGCGGCAACATGCCAGAGGCAGAAGGTCTGCTGCCGGCAGAAGGTCTGCTGCCAACAGAAGGTCTGCTGCCAGTGCTCCCTCCTTGTGGTTGCCTGTGAGAGTAGCCCACAAATTTAACCTGAAATCGGCAAGTAGAGGCAAGCAGAAATGGCATAGGATGTAAAAATCTTACAATTATTAATATTCAAAATGAGATTCAGTCTGAAGGGAATATGATAAAGATGAGATTTGATTATCTGTGGAATTGAGGACAAACTCAGGTCAGTAATTTGAGCACACTACGGGCTATACCGCTCACTTAAATTGAGCCGGGTATGCTCAGATAAATTGAGCCATTCATTCACAGTACAAAGCACCAAAAGGTAATTACAACCATTTTCTTTTTCAGGTAGTAAAGCAGAATTATTAGGCAGGTAAAAACGGAAAGGAGTATTAAGATATGGGTAAATTTGTTTTGAGCACACCATTGCAATCCTGCATAGGTGGC
>JASEHA010000053.1 GCA_030018795.1 bacterium | reverse complement strand
CTTGCCTCTTTTACGCCTTTTACGCCTTTTACGCCTTTTACGCCTTCTTTTGGCAATTCTATGAGGATTGTGTGATTTGAATTTTGCTTTATCGAATATGCACAGGCTGCAAAAATCCTTGACCAAACACATTGTTTGTGATACAATACAAATATCAGGTAGATAGCCAGTTACCAGGGCACCAGTTACTAGAGCACCAGAGCACCAATCACCAGAGTCTCAGTTAAATTCTTTACTGATGTTCTGGTGCCCTGGTGCTCCTTTTTCCTTCATTGCACTTCATAAGGAGGGTTTATGTTAAAATCATTACTCAAATCCATGCGTCCAAAGCAATGGACGAAAAATCTGATTATTTTTGCAGCTATAATCTTTGCCCAGGAGTTGGGAAACATAGCCATCCTTCTGAAGGTTATGGGAGGCTTTGTCATCTTTTCTCTCCTTTCTGGATGCGGCTATATCTTTAATGATGTAGCTGACATAGAAAAGGATAAGGTTCATCCGAGAAAGCAAAGCAGACCCATTGCTGCTGGCAGGCTAAACCCTTTGTTTGCCATGAGTTCAGCCATATTGATTATCATCCTCTCACTAAGTGGTGCCTTTGTTTTAAGGATGGAATTTGGAATAGTATCTCTGGTCTACCTTCTTCTTACCCTGGGGTATTCCTTTTTCTTTAAGCACATAGTTATTATTGATGTCTTAACATTATCCTTTGGTTTTGTTTTACGAGCTGTGGCCGGGGCAGTGGTGGCTAATATGGAAATATCACCATGGTTGGTTATTTGTACCATGCTTTTAGCGTTATTTCTTGGTCTTGGGAAGAGACGGCATGAACTGGTTCTCTTAGAATCCCATGCCACCTCTCATCGGGCAATCCTTCGTGAATATACACCCGCATTTATAGATGAGATGGTCTCAGCGGTTACAGGCTCAACCATTATTGCTTATTCCCTTTACGCCTTTTCTCCAGAGGTTCAGACAAAGCTTCATGCCCCATATCTTCCAATAACCATCCCTTTTGTGCTCTACGGGATATTCAGATACCTCTATCTTGTTCATCAAAAGGGTGGAGGGGGCAGCCCTGAATCAGATATCCTGAGGGACAAACCATTGCTATCAGCTATCCTGCTCTGGATAGTTGTGGTAATCGTGATTATTTATTTGTTGTAACGGTACAGACAGGCATTGCCTTGTCCTCTACAGCAATCAATGCGTTTACAACAACAGGATCAAAGTCATAACCACTTGTTTCCTTGATTTGTCCTAATGCATCCTCATGGCTTATCGCCTGACGATATGGCCGTTCATACAGTAAGGCTGTATAGGTGTCAGCCACAGCTAAGATACGGGCAGAGACAGGGATTTCTTCTCCCTTTAAGCCAGAGGGATAACCGCTCCCATCCACCCTTTCATGATGAAAGAGAATACAATCCTCAACCTCTTTGCTCAGTTTGATAGTTTTTACAATATTCATTCCAGCAGGGATATGTGTCTTAACATCCTCAAATTCTTCTATGGTCAGCCTTCTGTCTGCATTCAATATCTCCTCACTTACCCCAATGTTACCAATATCGTGCAGGAAGCTGGCAATCTTGATAGATTCTATCATCTCTTTATTCAACCCCATTTGTTGGGCAATCCTTACGCTATAATCAGCAACAAGCAGGGAATGCCCTTCAGCATACCTATTATTGGATTCTATAGCCACGCACAAGGCATCAATGGTGTTAATCATCAGATTTATCCTATTATCCAGCAGTCTGATATTTTCAAAGGCAAGAATAGCCCCTGCAGTCAGGGTTTCTAAAAGAAACATTTCCTCCTCACTATATCCAACATTAGATGTTTTTTCTCCTTTTTCTCCTTTTTCTCCTAAGCTTAAGATACCAATAAGCTTGTTATGAGAGAAAAGGGGGATAATCAATACAGCCTCTATCTCGTCTAATTCCTTTAGCAGCGAATCCCTTACCCATCTAAGCTCATGGCTTTCGTTTGCCTCTCTGCGAAGCAAAGACCTTTTTTCTTGAATCAACCACTGAATAAGAGCTGCATCTGGATTCAACTTTATCCCATGTGAACCCAATCCTCTGGACATAGATAGAGAATAATTCCCTGCATCATCAGCAATCATTACCCCTATTCTTTCTACCTCTACTACGTGCAATACAGCATTAAACATGGACTTCAAGATAAACTCCCGGTCAAAGGAAGAGCTAACCGTTAAGCTAAACTCATGGATAATCTCTTCTATCTCTCGTCGTTGAGCAAAGAAAGCCTTATCCACCCAAAGTTGGACATTATCCTGAAATCGGCAAGTAAATAGTGTAGACGTAGCCTAAGATTCTATCTTGGTTGTAATTAGCGATATTTCATGCTGATAAAAATACCAACATAGAATGTTGGGCTACAATCTTAACCTATTGTTTGCCTTAGGCATTTTGGATTGTAGGCACTTGCCGATTTCAGGATTATCCCTTATCGGTAGAAAGGTAAAGGCAATAATTCCGGATGTAAGACCAATGGAAAAAAAGGTTTGATAACCAAATAAAAATGAAGAAAGGCTGCTAAAGATAAAAACATTACCAATCCAGAGAGCTGTGGCTAAAAAGGTCAGGACAGAGTAAACCAATGCCCGTCGAATAATGATGGTAATATCCATCAAACGATAGCGGATAATAGCATAGGCAGTCATGGCATTAAAGAATAAAAGCCCCAGATGAAAAAGCGGATAGACATTAAAGCCTGAGACATTCAGGATATTGGTCAGAATGCTAAGAACAGCAACGAATACACCTAAGAAAAGATAGCCAAGACGGTTTCTTTCAATACCAGAAATGCTGGTTTTATACCTTTTGAAAAGGAGATAACAGCTGTAAAAGGCTATTGCACAAAGAAATAGGTTGAAATATGGACCTGCTGTCCCGGGCACGGATCTATAACGCCCTGAACTATAGATTACATCCCCACCAAACTTTCCTGATATGTGAAGCAGAAAAAAGATAAAACTGCAGGCATAACCAATCTTAAGCAGATAGTGATTGATCTTGTTTTTGTCCTCTGTAATACTGAGGATAAAGGAAAGGAGTGCAGGTCCCCCAAAGACTAATCCCAGGTGTAAAATAGGTGAACAGGCTAAGGCATCCTCCCTATTCTTAACTAAGGCTAAGGCTAACATGCCAAATCCCCAGATACTAAGTGAAGCAGAAAGAAAGGCAAAACTCCTGTTTATATCACTTCTTACATTCTTAGTGTAAACAAAAATCCCTAAGAAAAGCATGAAAAAACTGGTGATAAATAGGGTAATTTGATACAAATTCATCTCTTATGTCTCCAGGGGATAAGCATACCAACCCTTTTTTGATAATCTATATATTCATAACCAAACCTTTCAATCAATGCCTTCTCCTCTAACCGGATACGGTAGAGCATAAAAGGCAGGAATAGCCCAACTGCTATCAGGGTAGAAAAATAGGCATTAGGTATAAGCGTAAACCCAATTACCTCAATAATTACACACAAGGCAAGTGGATGTCGAACATATTGATATGGACCATCTTTAATCAGCTTGTGGTCTTCATTAATTCTGACATCGCCACTGACATGTTCCCTTAAATGACTTAAACTCCATGTGCGGACAGGAATCGTCCCAACATACATTATTAAACCAATTAGACTGATAATTAGATTGACATCAGGTTTTGCTTGCATTACATATCGGCAGTAAAAGTATTCAAATATAGATCCAACCGTTATCAGAAGATAGAGCATAAGCATTATCGGGTAGATAAAATGTCCATAAACCTTTGCAGGTTTTTCCTCAACAGAATATGATCTGGTTATTCGTCTCAGTCGATAGATAGTCGAAAGAACGATAAAGACAATATAAATCGTGGTAAATGTCATTTTGCTACCTCCATATTTTGTTTCATATTCACTAAGAAATTCTCCGCCAGTGGCTTGATAAACAGGGTGTAGACAATACATTCCAGCCATCTCCCAATTACTGGTATCTTTAGATCAAGCTGATGGCTAATAGTAACCCGCGTATCCTCTTCAATAGCATCAAAAGCATCAAACATCCATGTTGTCCTTAACCCTGGCAATGGCCCCTTGATTTGTCTGTGATCAATGGATTCATTCTGTTTGATCACTGTTTCTGATATATAGCTGACAGGTATCCCAAAAATCCTGATAGTCGATCGATGAGAGATATTCTCCCCACTTGCTTTGAGCATCTCTACCTTTTTATAGGCAGAGACATCCTCAAGAGAGCTGGCAATATCTTGTGCCCTGTTAAAGACTTCAGGCAATTTACGGTGAATGATAATCGATTCTTTCCTGTAAAGCATAACCCCTCCTTTCCACCCTTCTCTTAATCCCGGCTAATGTCTCATCAGCCATGCGGCTGACCATTTTGGCAATGATGAATCTGGCAATGAGATTGCCAATCAATGGTATCCTTTTATACTCGAAATCATGAACAAGCAGTATCCCTGTCCTGCCATCCCTCTCTTCAAACTGCCATTTGACCATCATTCCCGCAAGGGGTCCCTCAAGCTGAACAGCAGTGATTGTTTTTTCTGCCTCAATCATGACCTCAGATTTCCACATCACCTCCCTTTTGCCAGCTAATCCAACCCGTTCAATAATCATCCGTTGCCCATCCTGTTCAATAATCCTTACCTTTTTATAGGCAGGGATAAACTCTGGGTATCTCTCCACATCAGTTGCTACATCAAACACTACTGATACCGGGGCATCAACAATAATCTCATTCCTAACACTTATCATCTGAATACCTCCTCACAATCAGCACAGAGTTTTTCCCGCCAAACCCAAAAGAGTTGGACATGGCTATATTTATCCTTGCCTCTCTTGGCTTATTGGGCACACAATCCAGATCACATTCAGGGTCAGGGTGTTCCTGGTTTATGGTTGGCGGCAAGAAGTTATTTTCCATACCCAGCATGGTTGCCACTAATTCTATCCCGCCAGAGGCGCCGATACTATGACCAACCATGGATTTGGTTGAGCTTATTGCCAGATTAGAGGCATAGGAGCCAAAAACATTCTTTATTATCATGGTCTCTGTTTTATCGTTTAATGGGGTAGAGCTGCCATGAACATTGATATACTCTATATCCTTAAGGCTTAAGCCAGCATCCTTGATGGCTAACTCCATTGCCCTTGCTGCCTGTTCCCCGGTTGGGTCAGGGGCGACCATATGATAGGCATCACCTGTAGAGGAATAGCCAACCAATTCAGCATAGATATGTGCCCCCCGGTTAAGGGCATGTTCAAGCTCCTCAAGGATAACTATCCCGGCCCCTTCTCCCATGATAAACCCATCACGCATAGCATCAAATGGTCTGCTTGCCTTTTCAGGGGCATCGTTTCGGGAAGATAAGGCACCCATAGCATAAAAAGAGGTCAGGATAAGTGGTCTGATGGGTGCTTCTGCACCGCCGGCAATCATTACCTTAGATTCTCCGTTCTGTATGCTTTCAAAGGCATAGCCAATGGCATCTGTACCAGCTGCACACCCGGTGGAGATGGTAATGCTGGGACCCTTTACCCCAAGTTCCAGAGAAACGGCTGACGAACATGCTCCAGCAAACATGATCACAGAAAGAAACGGGCTTACCTTTTCTGGACCCTCCTTAATAAACTTAAGGTGCTGCTCCTCCCCAAACCCAAGCCCACCCATGCCTGCCCCAATAATAACCCCAATCCTTTCTATATCTTCTTTACTAAGATCAATATTAGCATCATTTATGGCCATGTTTGCGGCAACAATAGCAAACTGAGTGGTTCTATCGGTTCGTTTTACCTGTTTTTTATCCATATATTTTAATGGATTAAATCCCTTTACCTCTCCAGCTATTTTTACTGGCAGCAAAGAGGTATCAAAGAGAGAGATATGAGATACCCCAGAGCTTCCATGAAGCAGTCCTGATAAGAATTCCTCCTTGCCAATACCAATGGATGAAATAACACCAAGCCCGGTAATAACACACCGCTTGCCAGACACCCCTGGAGAGATAATCATCTTAGATTGAACGATTCTTCCCTCTGTCTGTCTGATGAATTCCCCAGAGCTAATTGGCTCTTCAGGAATGGTTGACCCGATGCAGGTTGTTTTTAGGCAGATAAACTGATTCTCCTGATACTTAAATTGATAGGCATCAAGTGACCCCTGTATCCTTTTAGTCAGCTTCACCGCCTCATGCCTGTCAACCTCAGGCAGGATAAGGGCAAATTCATTTCCGGCAATCCTTCCCGGTATATCGATATTTCTTTTGATAGAGGCAAGGATATCTGCTGCATCTTCAAGAATGGTATTGCCAGCCTCATAGCCATACAGGTCATTAATCTCTTTGAGGTTATCGATATGAATCACCATCAGAGAAACCTGCTTTCCATGCTTCCTTGCCAGATGCATTTCATCCTCAAGCCGTCTCTGAATATATTGTCGGCTACACAACCCGGTCAATTCATCAATATCAGGATGTCTCCTGTTCATTACCCCCAAAAGACTGTCCGACTCCTCTAAGAAGGAATAATACCTGAGAATATCCTCCTTCAATGGCTCAATAAGAAGTTTAATAATTCTATCGGTATGAATAACCTCTTTTGAAGGAAGGTGTTTTACGTTTTTAATTGTCTCCAGAAAGATATCTGGGTTAATCTCCATCTCCAGAGCATATTCCCTGCACCATTTCTCATTAACCTCATCCAAAAGCATACTGCCAACCACCATGATGATATGATTTTTTTGATGGATAATAATAGGCATACTGAAATTGGTTAATCCCGCGTGGCAGTTGAAAATAGAGATTTTTTTGTCTCTTTCGGTTATAGCATTTTCCACAAAACATCTTTGACAATAGGTAGCAAGACACCTTTGATACCCTATCTTTGAATTCAGGACAAGGCGACAAATGGGAGAGGTATATTGTCGTTCAAACAGACCCTGACCAGAGTCATTAATAAAGTGCAATCCACACCCCAATGTTTTTTCCAAAACATCCTGCACCTCTTCCCATTCATTAAAAAGCTGGAGAAGTTCCCATAAGTGCGTAAGTTTATCCTTATCTGGCATTTTTTCCTCCTTTACTGGCATAAGTGGTAAGTGGTAATCGGTAAGCAGTAAGCAGTAAGTGGTCACCAGCTTTTTGTGCATCATTTACGCACCACACTCCTTGCCCGATTCGCCCAATCAGAGGGCGGGGAAACCCCGCCCCTACCGACTGGTTCGACCAATCAGGGCGGGGGGACCCCGCCCCTACAGCCTATTCACCTATCCTCACTCTACCATTGCCACTGCCCTTGTCCATCCTGCGCTTGCACCCTCTATCTTCACTGGAAAGCAGGCAATCTTAAACCCATATGGCTCTGGGATGGCATCTAAGTTGGCCATCTTTTCGATATGGGCATATTCCTTAACCCTGCCAGATAAATGGGCTGGCCAGAGATGATTTTTGTCGCCTGTCTTGAGATAATCCATGATCATATTCTTAAATGGCTGATCAAACCCATAAGCATCTGTACCCATGACCCTTACACCTTTCGAAATAAGCCAGAGTGTTGCCTCTCTGCTCATTCCAGGATGGCAATCAAGATAATCTTTTTTGTCCCAATGCTTATCAGCACCAGTCATAATGAGAACAATATCAAGGGGTTGAATATGATAGTCAATCCTTTTTAGTTCATTCTGGACATCCAGCAACAAAATAGCCTCACCTTGTTTTTTGTGCCTCATATCAAGGACAACACCATTGCCAAAGCACCATTCAAGAGGGATATTATCAATTGTTCTTGCCGGCTTGCCCTCTGATATTGGGCCAAAGTGGTAAGGGGCATCCATATGTGTACCAGTATGTGTGCTGGCAATAACCTTTTCCCATGCAAGCCCCATCCCCTCTGGAAAATCAGCTGGCATAATCCGAAATCTGCCCAGCAGATAAAGAAAAATTTTTTTTATGCTCTCTATTATCGAGCCTTTGACAATTAAGGCAGCCAATCCAAGAAGGAATGCACCCCTTTTATGATTTAAGTATCTAATCCTTGGTTCCTCTGGCTCAATTGCCCCATTCTTTAAGGGCAGGCTCAGGTCTATTAGCTGCATCTTTGTCCCACCACCTTCAGAAATGCATCAACAATACACGGGTCAAATTGTTTTGCCTTTCCTCTCTGGAGCTCATCCAATGCTTTCTCCTGACTCATGGCATTGCGATATGGTCGATTCGAGGTCATGGCTTCATAAGCATCTGCTACCTGGATGATTCTGGCCAGCAATGGACAATCTGCTGTCCCTTTGCCATCAGGGTAGCCATTCCCATCAAACCTTTCATGATGCAGTTTTATCCCATCATGAACATCCTTTGGAAAGCTGATGCCCTCGACTATCCTTTCCCCAATAGCAGGATGTTTCTTTATCTCCATAAACTCTTCTTGAGTCAGAAAGCCTGGCTTGTTCAATATCTGTTTGCTAATCCCTATCTTACCAATATCATGAAGCATGGCTGCCATCCGCAAATCCTCAATCTGTGATTCAGATAGTTTAAGTTCATGTCCAATAATAAGAGAAATTTCTGCAACTCGTTCACAATGACCACGGGTATAGGTATCCTTAGCCTCAAGAACCTCTACCAGAACCTTAATCCCCTCGTATAGATGCCTTGCTTGCTCTTCATACAGGCTTGCATTAACCATACCCATGCTGGCACTGATGGAAAAACTGGCAAGACGAAGCAGGTCATTGTCATTATAATCCCCATACCTCTTCCGGCCAATTCCAATTATCCCCAGCAAATCATCCTTATAGATAATAGGAAGAAAGGCAGCTGTTTGCGTCTTAAAGAAATTGAAATACCTCTTCATGTCCTCTGTCAGGGTGGCTGACTTCCCTACTTCCTTTAACAGGATAATACCCTTTCTCTCTATTAAAGCTGATACTATCGGATGATTGGAGCTGAACGCTGCTTTATGGACAACATCTTCATCTATGCCTTTAGCCTGTACTATCTTATATCGGTTGTTCTCCATGACCATAATAAGAATGACATTTGTATCTGCTATTTGTTCCAGTGTATGCAGCATGGAATCGCATAAAACATCTTTAGTCAGGGCAGAGGATAAACCACGTGTAAATTCCTGTAAGGCGAGGGTATGCATATAACTTTTGCGAAAAAATAAATAGTCTGTAACCTTATTAACCATGCTCTGCAAGGGCTTAAAAACCATAACCATTATCAAGATAAGGATAATTGTTGAATAGGGAAATAGGGAAGAATAACCACTGGACATTATCAGCAGATGATTCAGATATAAAACACCAGAGACTAAGATAGTCATGAGAAATCCTGCTGTTAGCGAATGGGCCTCCCTCTTTTTTATGGATGTGATTGGTATTAATTGATATTTCAGGATAAGATAGCCTAAAAACAGAACATATGGAAAAACAATAATATTGCCTGCAGGATAGACCTTGACCTTGTAAACAGGTAAGATGTTTAAGATAACCAATACCACACTGCATATCCCGCCCAAAAGCACATATCTCATCAGACTTTGCCCAATCATCTCTTTAATCCTTGTTCTCTCTGAAAAAAGGATGTAAATCCCTTCACCAAGGACAAGAAAAAGGAAGAGATGGAATAGACTGACTACAGTCGTAATCTCCGGATAATATCCCCAGGAATAGAGGTTGATATTTTGATGGCTCAGGATTAATGGCAGGATAAATGCGAAACTCACAGCATAAACCCAGTAATGCAGCTTATGCTCTAATACTGGCTTATAATTAACTAACATGGCAATAAAATGAAGATACGCGGGCAGAATAAAAACCAGACCAATAATAGATATCTTCATCCAGAACAAGGCCATGTATTCAGAGATCCCTGGAGTAAAAAGATTGAACTGCCCAAAACTGAAAACACAAAGGCTTAACCCAAGTTCGCGAAGGGAGGCTTTCAAGCAGCCGATTAGCCGTTGTTTTT
>JASEHA010000052.1 GCA_030018795.1 bacterium | reverse complement strand
CATAGAATGTTGGGCTACAATCTTAACCTATTGTTTGTCTTAGGCATTTTAGATTATAGGCACTTGCCGATTTCAGGATTAAGTAAAAGAATTAGTTAATAGTAAAAAAGAGGCAATAGATGTCTATTCAAAAATATTCAGTTAATCAACATCCAATACAAACATTGTTGACCTGGATCAACTCCAAGGAGATTGCCATTCCTGAAATACAACGTCCATTTGTTTGGAATGCGACGAAGGTGCGTGATCTTATAGATTCGCTATATGAAGGGTATCCCATAGGTTATTTGATTGCCTGGCGAAATCCTACCGTGAAGCTGAAGGATGGCACTTCATCAGAAGGCAAAAGAATACTCATTGATGGTCAGCAACGAGTAACCGCACTAATGGCCGCTTTGCTTGGGCAGAGTGTTATAAACAAAATTACGGCTGTCTGATTACCAGACCGTCTCATATGGATGACTTTGATTCTGTTGAGCAACCCCAATCTATGGACAGGCTTCTTGATGCTTGCGGGTGTGAGGTGATGAAGTGGTCATACAAAACAGATTGCTGTGGTGCTGGTTTGTCCCTGCCTCAATCTGAAATTGTGGTTGATCTGGTAAAAAATCTGGTCAATATGGCAAAGCAGGCAGGGGCTGAGTGCATTATCACCGCCTGCCCCATGTGTCAGGCAAACCTTGAGATGCGGCAGAATGGAGCAAATATGCCGGTGCTTTATTTTACAGAGGTGTTGGGGATGGCATTGGGGATGAAAGAGGTGGATGGTTGGTTGAAGAAGCATCTGGTGAGTACGGATAGACTGGTTGAAATGTTAAATAGAAAATAGTTATGTTGAGGTTAGTCTTATGCAAGAAAAACAAGATTTATGGGTTGTATCTCCAAAAGTAAATAAGTTTGTATGGAAGACAGGGGAAGAGATGAAGGTCGATTTAAATGTCAGAAACCTTTCTGATAGTGCATTATATTTCTCTCGGGCAGAGATTATCCCATCATGGATTAAAGGTAAAAAAGGCATAAAAATTGTTGAAGGAAACTATCTTGCCTCAGGAGATTCGACTTTTATCGCAGAGTTTAACTTACAGCTTCCTCCAACACCAGGGCTTTATACCCTGAAGTTTGGATTAGAGACATGGATTTATAATAATTATACAACTAATTGGAAAAACTTAGGAGTACAACAGACACCTTATTGGGGATATATTCAGGTTACTCAACAATCTCCTATATATACTGTTTTTGTTAGCTGTAGTCTTCGGGAAGAAGATAAACCATGCGTGAATCAGATTCTTAACCTATTAAAACTGTGGGGATTTAACCCTGTAACTGTTGGCATCAATAGATTCTCTGAGGATCCTTCAAAAATTCCACAAGATATTGATAAAGAAATAGAAAAGGCTACGGCTGTGATAGGAATTGCTACACCAAGAGACTACTCTATCCAGGATAAAGCTTATAAAGCATTCCCCTGGTTACATATAGAAACAAAGAAAGGTATTGATAGCAACAAACCTTTACTTTTTATTGTAGATGAACGGATAAAACAGGAGGGACTTCTTGAATATCCTGATTTTCCTAAGGTCTTTTATAACCCTACCAAACTGGATGTCCTGGAGCACAAACTGGCTGTAGTTATGCCTGGCTTCAGAGAATTGATTGCTGAGAAAAAAGTCCAGAAATTCCTTGATGGGCTTGGTAAAGCTGGCTTAATACTTGGAGGAATATGGCTTGTAGGAAAATGTATAGAGGGAAAGAAATGATTGCTCCGATGCCATTAATAGAGAAAGAATATATAGACGAGTTTGCTTGTCTTTATCAATTCTATAAAGTCCAAAGTGAAGACGAAATAATATCTTTTATCAGGAAGCATCCTTTTTTACTTCCTATTCTTGTTGATGCTCCCGTAGAGATTTATCGTATCTTTCCACGTGATGATGTCAAACTTGAATTAGAATTACATCACGACTCGGAAGAGGATTATGATGAACTTTTTGTAGTAATTAAATCTCCTTATTCACCGCAGAAAGCAAGGAAATCAATGGATAAATTAGATGAAACATGGTTTCTTGAAATTATGGATAGAACAAAGAACAAATTGTGTATTACAGAGGAACCGTTATGAGTTTTGATTGGAGAGAATATATCAAGCTATCTGAAGAATTAATATTGAGAAAAGAAGAAGCCTGTTTGCGTTCCGCTGTAAGTAGAAGTTATTATGGAGTATTTTGCATAGCCAGAAATAAACTTAGATACCGATCGTATTCAGGTAGTGATGTGCATCGTAAGGTTATCGAGACATATGAAAACTCAAGAGATATAATTCAAAAGAAAATAGGCAAAAATCTTAATGAGCTCAGGAAAGCAAGAAATAATGCTGACTATGATAACAGCATAGAGATTAAAAAGGATGAAGCAGAAAGAATGTTAGTGTTATCAAAGCAAGTCTTAAAAAGCATGGAATCTCTCTGAAAATTGTGGTGCCATCCAAAGATTGAAAGTCGATAGCTTTTGGTTAAACGTGATTTGTCCTTTGCTTTAGGCAAGTCTGAGGGAATTTGACGATTTCTACTCTCAAATGTGCATCTTATGTCATGATGCCGTAGAGAAGTATCTGAAGGCATATATAGCTTCTTGTGATGTAAAACCGGAAAGGATTCATGATTTAGTCACCTTGCTAAATGAATGCGGAAAGATTTCAGGAAAGTCAGAAAAATTTGAAGATTATGAGGAAGGATGTCGAATACTGAATCGCTATTATACCTCACTCAAGTCCTGGCAGGGCTAAGGTGATTGATAAGTTGGGTATACTTAGATAGAAGAATTCGAGGGAATTAGACCGTAAATAGGAGATTGTAATGGCAGAGAGAATTGATGTTCAAGGCAAGGAAATCACCATTATTTCCAGAGAACAGCAGGATTACATATCACTAACTGATATTGCAAAATACAGAAACAGCGAGGCTTCTGCGGACATTGTCAAGAATTGGCTGCGAAGCAGGAGCACTATTGAGTTTTTGGGGCTCTGGGAACAACTGAATAATCCCGGTTTTAAACTGGTCGAATTCGACCAGTTTAGAAATGAAGCCGGAGTAAATCATTTTGTATTGTCTCTGCATCGCAATTCAGCAGATGAGGCTTTTGGCTGACGAGTCAAGAATCAAACAAATTGAATTAGGAGTGAAATAAATTATGCAAGATAAAGAACAAAAAACAGGTTCAGTTTTAGTAGTTGGTGGCGGTATTGCCGGTATGCAGGCATCATTGGATTTAACCGATGCCGGGTTTAAGGTATATCTGGTTGAGGCTTCCCCTGCGATTGGTGGCAAGATGGCTCAATTGGATAAGACATTTCCAACCAATGATTGCTCTATGTGTATTATGTCACCCAGGCTGGTTGATGTTGCTTCCAACCTGAATATTGAGCTTTTGACTACATCAGAGGTTGTTGGTCTTGAGGGTGAGCCAGGCAATTTCAGGGTTTCTGTATGCAAAAAACCGCGATATATTGATGTTACTAAATGCACAGGATGCGGTGATTGTGCCAAGGAATGTCCGGTTGAACTACCAAGCGAGTTTAATATGGGACTTAGCACAAGAAAGGCAATATATAAGCCGTATGCCCAGGCAGTCCCGGGTGCATTTGCTATTGATAAACGCGGCACATCCCCCTGTAAATCTGGCTGTCCGTTGAACATCAGTGTGCAGGGGTATGTTGCCCTGATTGCTCAAGGTAAGTTCAAGGAGGCTCTTGACCTCATCAGGCGTGAGAACCCATTCCCTGGTATCTGCGGCCGGGTATGTAATCATCCATGTGAGACAGAATGTATGCGGGGTAAGGTGGATGAACCTATCGCTATTGCCAGTTTGAAAAGATTTGTGGCGGATTGGGAGATGGAGGAAAAAGTCAGAAGTCAGGAGGAAGAAGGCAGAGCACAGAACACCGCATTACGCATTCCGCATTCTGCATTCAATTCGAAGAAAGTGGCGATTGTTGGCTCTGGTCCCGCTGGGCTAACTGCGGCTTATGATCTGGCATTGGCTGGTTATTCAGTAACGGTATTTGAAAAATTACCAGTAGCAGGCGGGATGATGCGGGTTGGTATCCCTGATTATCGGCTGCCGCAGGCTATCATTCAACAGGAGATTGATGCCATACTTAATGCTGGCGTTGAGCTTAAACTAAATGCCGAGGTTGACTCTATTGATAACCTGAGAAGTCAGGGCTTTGAAGCAGTGATGATTGCCACTGGTGCTCATGCAAATAAAGGGATGGATGTGCCTGGAGAAAATCTGGATGGGGTCTTGCCTGGTGTTTCCTTCCTGCGAGAGGTAAACCTTGCAAAAGTAAATCAAGCTTCCAGCTTGAGCAAGCAAGACCACAAGCAAGATGCTTGTGTTACAACAGAGGTAAACCTTGGGAATAAGGTGGATGTCCATGGTAAAAAAGTGGCTGTTGTTGGCGGCGGTAATGTAGCTATTGATGCAGCCAGGGTGGCTGTGCGGCTTGGGGCTAAAGCAGTAAGCATTATCTATCGCCGCTCCCGGGATGAGATGCCTGCTGACCCTCATGAGATAAAAGCCGCAGAGGAAGAGGGCATCAAGATGCATTTTCTGGCCAATCCAACTAAGATTAATGGGCAGAATGGAAAGGTGACAGGTGTTGAATGCGTCAAGATGGAGCTTGGTGAGCCTGATTCAAGTGGCCGAAAAAAGCCAGTGCCGATTAAAGGCTCTGAGTTTGTTATTGATGTTGATATTATCATCCCAGCTATAGGGCAGGCATCTGACCTGAATTGGTTGCAGACAAAGGCAACAAAATGGGGCACGATTGAGGTTGACTCATGGACACTATCCACCAGCCTTGATGGTGTGTTTGCTGCAGGGGATGTGGTTTCTGGCCCTGCGTTTGTAGTCAATGCCATCAAGTCAGGCCATGTGGCGGCTGAGTCAATTGATAGATACCTGCGAGGCCTGCGAGGCATTGACCTCAAACATGGCCGGGAAAAGAAGCTGGCTGAGCTGGTAAAAGATGTGCCACTCAAAGGTATAAAAAAGATGCCTCGACTTAAGATGAATGAGCTGGATGTCCAGAAACGACTTGCCAATTTTGATGAGGTTGACTTAGGTTTCACTGAGGCTGAGGCAATGGCTGAGGCCAGCCGCTGTCTTTCCTGCGGGATATGCTCAGAGTGTTATGAGTGCGAACGGGTATGTCAGGCAAAGGCAGTCAGTCATAATCAGGCAGAGGAGATAAGAGAGATAAAGGTAGGCGGTATTCTCCTTGCTCCAGGCTTTGAAACCATTCCGCCACAGGTAAGGGATGAATATGGTTATGGTTATTATCCTAATGTCCTTACCAGCTTAGAGTTTGAGAGATACCTTTCTGCCTCTGGCCCTACCACAGGTCATGTGAAGCGACCATCGGATGGACAGGAACCTAAAAAGGTTGCCTGGATTCAGTGTGTCGGCTCTCGAGATGAGGAACGGAAATATTGCTCCTCAGTATGCTGCATGTATGCCACCAAAGAGGCTATTATCGCTAAAGAGCATGCCCATGGGCTTGAGCCAACTATATTCTTTATGGATATTCGTGCCTTTGGCAAGGGGTTTGACAGCTACTACGAACGGGCAAAGAATGAGTATGGGGTCAGGTATGTCCGCTGCATGGTCTCTACTGTAAAAGAGGATACTCAAACCAATAACCTGATAATTCGATATGTAGCCCCATCTGGTGAGTTGATTGAGGAAGAATTTGATATGGTTGTCCTGTCTGTTGGCTTAAAACCATCACCCAAGATGCGAGAATTAGCAGATAATCTTGGGGTAAATCTAAATCAATATGGTTTTTGCACAACAAATACCTTGACACCAGTAACCACCTCTAAACCCGGTATCTTTATCTGCGGGGCATCATCAGAGCCAAAGGATATACCTGAGACAGCCATGCAGGCATCAGGTGCAGCAGCATGTGTGGGTGAGCTTTTGGGTGATGTTCGCGGAACAGAGATTGTTCATAAAAAATATCCAGCTGAAACAGATGTGAGCGGTCAAGAGCCACGGATTGGTGTCTTTGTCTGTCGATGCGGGATAAATATTGCCGGTGTGGTGGATGTGCCAGGGGTGGCAAAGTATGCCTTAAGCCTGCCAAATGTAGCCTGTGTTGAAGAAAAAATATATGTTTGCTCCCAGGATTCGCAGGGCATGATCAAAGAAAAGATTCGTGAGCATAACCTTAATCGGGTAGTTGTCGCCTCGTGCACACCCAGAACGCATGAAAGGCTGTTTCAAGATACCATTGCTGAGGCTGGCCTAAATAAATATTTGTTTGAGATGGCAAATGTGCGTGATCAATGTTCATGGGTGCATCAGGGTTCACCTGATGCAGCAACCGAAAAAGCAAAGGAATTGGTCCGTATGGCTGTTGGCAGGGCTGCCTTGCTTGAGCCATTGTATCTAACTAAGATGAATGTTACCAAAAAGGCATTGATCATTGGTGGCGGGCTTTCCGGGATGACCGCAGCCCTGTCCTTAGCTGAGGCAGGGTTTGATGTTGAACTTGTAGAACGTGAGGCACAATTGGGCGGCAATCTTAAGTACCTATACTCTACTATGGATGGCTCTAACCCACAGGAACATTTGCGGCAGCTTATCGAAAATGTAAAAAATCACAGCCTGATCAAGATTCATCTGGCAAGCGAGGTTGTCTCTGTTTCTGGCCATGTGGGACATTTTAAGTCAGGTGTCAGGTGTCAGGTGTCAGTGAACAGTAAACAGATGTCAGGTGTCAGGGAGATTGAGCATGGGGTGGTGATTGTTGCCACTGGCGGGGTGGAATCAAAACCTGTTGAATATTTATATGGACAGGATGAGCGGGTAGTTACCCAGAGAGAATTGGAAGAAAAGCTTGCAAATCCGCATTCCGCATTCCGCATTCCGCATTCTGTGGTCATGATCCAGTGTGTTGGCTCACGCGATGAACAACGCCCATATTGCAGTCGAATCTGTTGCAGTCAGGCAATAAAGAACGCCCTTAAACTAAAGGAAATAAACCCTGAAACAGAGGTCTATATCCTGTATCGAGATATGCGTACCTACGGCTTTCGTGAGGAATATTATTATAAGGCACGAGAGGCAGGGATAGTGTTTATCAGGTATGATGTGGATAAAAAGCCGGAGGTCAGAAGTCAGAAGTCAGAAGTTACAACTCCACTTGAGGTGGAGGTTTTTGACCCTGTATTACAGGAGAAAGTGGTTATTTCAGCAGACATGGTGGCACTTGCACCAGCGATTGTCTCCTGTCCGGGGAATGAACAGCTGGCACCATTATTAAAGGTTACCCTGAATCAGGATAGGTTTTTCCTTGAGGCACACATGAAGCTCAGGCCTGTAGACTTTGCTACTGAGGGCATGTTCTTATGCGGTCTTGCCCATTCACCCAAGGATATTTCCGAATCCATTATCCAGTCCAAGGCTGTAGCCGGAAGGGCAGCCACAGTGCTGGCTAAGAACCAATTGGAGGTTGGCGGTGTTGTCTCCTGGATTGACCAGAATAGATGCGTAGCGTGTTTAACCTGTATCCGCATGTGCCCTTATAATGTACCATTTATTAATGAGAAGGGTGCAGCAGAGATAGAGCCGGCTAAGTGTCAGGGATGCGGCATCTGTGCCTCAGAATGCCCGGCAAAGGCTATTGAGCTTATGCATTATAAGGATACGCAGGTTGTGGCTAAGGTGGATGCGATGTTTTGTTTGAGATGAAATTAAAAAGGATGTCTGAAAATGAAAAAGGATGAACTTAAGATTCTGATTAAAGAGATTGAATCTGATAGAGTGGAACGAAAGGAGTCTATCTCCGACAAAGACAAAATCTGTCAAGCAATTTGTGCCTTTGCTAATGATCTTCCGAATCATCAGAAGCCAGGATATATCTTTATTGGGGTAAAGGATAATGGTGTTATGAGTAATCTTACGGTTACTGATGAGATGCTGCGGGAGCTTGCAGATATTAGGTCTGATGGTAATATCCTTCCTTTTCCGGTAATGAATGTTCAGAAACATACCTTTGAAGAAAAAGATGTGGCCGTAGTTGAGGTATCTCCCTCACAAACTCCGCCTGTCCAGTATAAAGGTTGTGTCTGGATTCGTGTATGTCCCAGTCGTCGCCGGGCAACACCTGAGGAGGAAAGACGCCTGGCTGAAAAACGGATATCAGGAAACCTTCCATTTGATACGCAGCCTGTTTTAGGAGCTACAGCGGATGACATCTCAACAGGTTTATTCCAAAATGAATATCTTCCGTATGCCGTTGCTCCTGAGATTCTTGAGGCTAATCAAAGGACTGTTTTTGAACAGATGACTTCGGTTCGATTTCTCCAAAAGCCTGATGGGTTACCTACGGTTGCAGGTATTCTTGTGGCAGGAAAGGATCCCCAGTACTGGTTTCCGGGGGCTTATGTGCAGTTTCTCCGAATTGAGGGAAAGGAGCTGACAGATGCCATTAAAGACCAGAAGGAAATCACTGGCGTTTTATCTCAGCAATTGCGAGCTTTAAATGAATTGATTCGGCTGAATATTTCTATAGCATTAGAAATTCCGGATACGAGTCCGGATATTAAGATTCCAGACTATCCTGTTAATGCTATTGTGCAAATTATTTGTAATGCGGTTATGCATCGCAGTTATGAAGGGACCAATGCCCCGGTTCGCATCCACTGGTTCTCTAATCGTATTGAGATACAAAACCCAGGCGGATTATATGGACAGGTATCCCCTGAAAACTTTCGCTCAACGACAGCTTATAGAAACCCAAGGATTGCAGAAGCAATGAAGGTGCTGGGTTTTGTTCAGAGATTTGGAATAGGTATACAGATAGCTGACAAAGAGCTTGATAGAAACGGTAATCCACCTCTGGAATTTCAGTTTGAGCCGGAATATGTTCAGGTAACAATAAGGAAACGGCCATGAAACCAATCATTATTGCTTTGTTTAATAATAAAGGTGGGGTGGGTAAGACTACTGTAGTTTATCACTTAGCCCATATATTCCCCAGGATAGGTTATCCCACATTGGCTGTTGATCTTGACCCCCAGGCAAATTTGACTGAAGCCTTCTTCGATGAAGAATCCCTAACAGACCGATTGGAAAATCCTGGGAAGGGAGAGACTATTTATTCCTGCATAGAGCCTATTATGGAAGGAACAGGTGATATTGAGGAGCCGAAACCTTTAAAGGTAGCAGACGGGGTCTTTGTTCTAAACGGAGATTTACGCTTAAGTCTTTTTGAAGATAAACTTTCTGATGCCTGGCCGCGAAATTATGAAGGCGATATGAGTGCTTTGCGAGCAACGACTTCATTTTATCGAATTATGCTAAAAGGTGCGGAAAAATGTGGAGCAAAGGTTGTATTGGTGGATGTTGGCCCTAATCTGGGGGCAATTAACCGGGCGACGATACTCTCTGTGGATTACCTTATTCTTCCTTTAGCGGTTGATCTCTTTTCATTGCAAGGCTTGCGTAATTTAGGCCCAAAGATTCGTGACTGGCGTAAATATTGGAAAACTATCTGCGGGAATAACCCTAATTTGGCGATACCAATTCCACCAGGGGAAATTAACCCCATTGGTTACATAGTGTTGCAACATGCCATGCGATTGGACAGGCCGGTTTTATCATATGAGCGGTGGCTAAAAAGGATTCCTGAGGAATATAATTCATCTGTGCTTGGTATCTCATCGAGGGATGAGATAAAAGCTTTAGACCCAACAAATTGCCTGGCTTCATTACGGCACTACAGAAGTTTAATTCCTATGTCTTATGAGGCACGCAAACCGGTTTTTGATTTACAACCTGCTGATGGGGCAATTGGAGGTCATACAAAATTGGTAACAACAGCTTACAATGAATTCAAGACCCTATCTGAGAACATTATAAAAAAGATAAAAGAGAAAGGAGTGAACTATGAGTGAACAGTTTGAACCAGAAATAGTAGCATTTTGCTGCCATTATTGTGCCTATGGGGCAGCAGACCTGGCTGGCTCAATGCGGCTTAATTATCCG
>JASEHA010000051.1 GCA_030018795.1 bacterium | reverse complement strand
ATTGCATGAGACAACTCTCGTGGTTGTCCATCGTTAGATTTACATAGGGCAGGGGCAAGCCTGCCAGAGAGGCTCTTTCTGCCAGAGAGGCTCTTTCTGCCAGAGAGGCTCTCTCCTGCCCCTACGACAATTAAGGGTTGACACGACACTGTTGCCCTGGTGCAAGCAAACATATCGGTTTCTTTTTGTAATGCCTACCTCAAAGTAACTATGTGCATTTTTTGATTTCCATCTTGACTGACAGTCAGAACAATCTTTTCCAGTCCATGATCTATGATAGATGTATCTATTTCCCAATCAAAACATCCTTGTTTTCCAATAACATCCTGTTCCAATCCTGTATTAAATTCTGCTAATTTTGATTGGGCAAGGATCATTGCTTGTGTGTGCTTATTTGTCAGCCTTGTCAGGTTTAGTCCATTCGAAAACACCCCAAGCAAGGTGATGACCGCTACCCCAAAGATAGCCATAGCCACCATTACTTCAAGAAGTGTAAAGCCATGTTCAACCCCCTGTCTTTTCAGTCCTGAATCTTCCAGATGCATTGACTGTAATCGTTTGTTCATTGCACACTATCTCCCCAGGTGTAGCCTTGCCTGTCGGATAAAACCAGAAAAGATTGCTGGATGAGCTAACCTGTGTTCCCTGTGAAAATTTTTCCTTTTGAGGAACACTGTTAATAAGGATATATTCGTCAGAAAAGGAAACCTGATACGGTATCCTTTCAATAATAGAATGGTGTCTGGCATGCTTTAGAGCACGACAAATGAGGCCAATATCGCCAACAGAATCATTTTCAACCCTCAGCCTTTTAAGCTGAGGCAAACAGAGCCCGCTAATAAGACCAATGATAAAAAGGACGCACAATACCTCTATTAAGGTAAAACCAGAGGACAGTCGCCTTGCTTTCGTCTCTTTGCGTATAGGGGCACGAATAACAGAGGATGTGAGCGAGCCGCTCTGGCAGAGCGAGCCACTCTGGCAGAGTGAGTCATTCTGCCAGTTATTATTAATACCTCGCAAGCATTCTGGTAGTGTGAGAAATAATTTGCATAGTTTCATATCTTTGCTGCCCTATAACCCTGTGTTCTCTTGGCAAAGTCGTTCCTACCATTTAATATCCTTCAAATTTAGCTGCAGGGTGCTTATCCCATCCCATTCGTTCATTTGAGGACGATAGGCAATGTGAATCTTTTTCATATTTTTCATATTTTTCATAGCAGATACATCATCAAACATCTTACCCAGTCCAAAGCCAATAGCCTCTATCTGCCTGGTGCCAGAATTAACCCTTAACTTGAGGTGATTATTTCCTACTAACCTTGGGACACCTGCTATTTCAACAAGAAATGAAGAGAATACTGGACGTGGGTTACCAATACCAAAAGGGGCCAAAAGATTTTCCATCTCCCAGACGAGTTTTGGATTTACCTCTTCAAGGCTAATGTCAAACACATCTATCCCCTTACCCATATCTTCATCACATAATACCTTATCTGCATGTTCATTTATCAACTTACGGAAATCATCAACCATTTCTCTCTTGATACTAATCCCTGCTGCATGTTTGTGTCCGCCATATGTTTCAAGCAATTCATCACATTTTGTCAATCCATTTAACAGATGAAACTGTGGTATACTCCTGCCAGAGCCCTTTCCTTTTCCATTCTCATAAGCAATAACAATAGCTGGATACCCATATTCATCAACCAGCTTTGAGGCAACAATCCCAAGCACCCCCTGATGCCAATTATCCTTTGCCACTACAATCACCTTTTTATTATCCTGGTGACCAACCAATTGCCTTGCCTCATCAAAAACCTCTTTTTGAATCTGTTGTCTGAGTGTATTTTTTTCGTCTAACATCTTTGCTAATCTTATGGCTTCATGATGTGTATTTGAGAGAAGCAGTTCTAAAGAAAGAGCAGCATCCTCTATCCTGCCAGAGGCATTCAATCTTGGCCCCAGCTTGAAACCAACATCTGCTGTATCAACCATCTTGCCCCTTATCCCTGAAACCTCAAGAAGTGATACAAGTCCTGGCTCTCTTGTTGATGACAATAGTTTTAACCCATGCTTGACAATAATCCTGTTTTCGCCAGTAATAGGGACAATATCAGCCACCGTACCAATAGCTGCCAGAGGCAAAAGAGAGGAAAATGATATGGGAACATTTGTTGTTTGCATTAAAGCATGGATTAACTTTAAGGCAATCCCTACACCCGCAAGATCCTTGTCTGGATAAGAACACCCCTCCTGTTTTGGATTGATAACCGCATAAGCAGAGGGTATTTCTTCCTTTGGCTCGTGATGATCGGTAACAATTGTATCTATACCAAGCTGATTACCATAATCAACCACATCCTTTGCAGATATGCCGCAATCAACGGTAATGATAAGTGAGACAGCATTGGATACAGCATAATCTATCCCTTGCATACTTAACCCATACCCATCTACAAACCTGTTAGGCAGGTAAAACAGCACATCTGCTTCCATGCTACGAAGGACACGAACAAGCAAAGCAACAGCTGTAATCCCATCAACATCATAATCCCCATAGATCATAATCTTTTGCTTATTCTTCACAGCATAGAGAATACGGTTAACTGTCTCATCCATCCCTTTCATCAAAAAGGGTGAATGCATATCCTTAAGCTCAGGATACAGAAACCTCCTGGCATTCTCTGGGTTAGCAATCCCCCGGACAGCCAGGATCATGGCTAACATTGGCGATATCTTGATCTCATCAGAGATAATATCCTGCCACTTAACATCCGATAATTCAATCTTTTTCCACTTCATAAATTTCTCCCCCATCCTTTACAAATACCTCTGCATCTCCTCCTGTTTCAGCTTATCTACTATCTTTTTTACATCCTCTTCTCTTCCCTTTGGGCAGAGAAGGAGAGCATCAGCTGTATCTACAACAACCATATCATTTACACCAATAAGGGTAATCAGCCTTTTGGATGTTGAGTAAATGATATTTCTGCTGCTGTCAATAGCTGCATATTCTGCTCCATTAACTACATTTTTATTGCCATCCTCGGGAATAATCTTGTCCATAGATGCCCATGAACCAACATCATCCCAGGGAAATATCCCTTCAACAACCACAACATTTTTTGATCTCTCCATGACCCCAAAGTCAATGGAAATAGCCTCTTCTGCTGGTAATGATTCAAAAACCTCTCGGGTAACAATATCAACCTTTTCGTCCTTTTTGTCCGTTTTATTTGCCTTTTTGAGGGCAGTCTGGATTTTCATCAAGCCTGCATAAAGATGTGGCATATATAGGCTAATCTCATCAAGCATTACCTGTGCTCTGGCAATAAACATCCCTGAATTCCACAGATAGTCTTCGGACGATGCATATTGTTTAGCCGTATCAAGCTTTGGTTTTTCTACAAACCTCTGTACTTCGAATATTCGTATCCCCTGGTCATTGACAGGGCTTCCCTGCTGAATATATCCATATCCAGTCGCAGGATAGGTTGGTTTGATACCAATAAGACAGATATTGTTGTGAGTTGCTGCATGGCTTATTGCCCCAAGGAGGTGTTGACGATAAAGCTCTTCATCCTGATAATAGTGGTCTGCGGTTTCCAGTAAAACGATTGCCTCTGGATCCTTATGCAAAAGATGTATCATGCTTAAGCCGATACATGGGGCAGTGTTTCTGGCAACAGGCTCAAGGATAAACCCAATATCAGGCAGATCCTGCCGGATAGGCTCATAGAGATGATTGCCAGTAGCAATATAAAACTTATCCCTTTCAATGATTGGGATCAATCTGTCTACTGTCTCCTGAATCATAGACTTATGACTTGTAATGTGCAGGCATTGTTTTGGAATAGACTGACGGCTTACAGGCCAGAACCTTGTCCCGCTTCCACCAGCCATGATAACTGCGTATATTGCCACTATGTGTACTCCTTGCATAAAAAGGCGAGGGTTCAAGGGTTTAAGGATTTGCCCCCTCAAATCTTTTTTTAATTTAAAACCCTGTTGTTTGCAGTACCCATTTCATAATAACATCTGCATAGGTAATAACCATTCTGCAGAATCGCTCGTTGTTGCTGGCATGTTTTTCCATCTCTGCTACAGACTTTGCGGCAACAACAACATCATCAGGTAGCTGAATCATATTTTTTAATTCATGAATCAGGCTGACAATACTTGTTTTGGTAAAGCTTCTTCCATGATATTCTATTATAGCCTTTAATCCAAATTCTATAGAATTTCTGGCGTGTCCAAAAGCCCAATCATAGTTTTGAGACTCCATGCTTGTCCGTGCTGATTCAAGAGCTGCTTCTGCCTGATCAATAAGCTCACTGGTTTTTGTCATCTTTTCGTCCTCCTGCTTTTCATTTAGGTGTTTAGGTTTAAGATAAGGCTATTATCCTTACCTTCAATCTATTTATTTATCCTATCCTGCATCGAATAAACTCCATCCCTGCTTCCATAAGGCTATGGAGCCTTTCCTTGCTTGCTGCCTCTGCGTATATTCGAATCAACGGCTCTGTAGCTGACTGTCTGATTAATAGCCAGCCGTCATCCTCCATAAAAAACTTGTTGTTTTCCATCCTTGTTACCTGCAAATCACCAAACCTTTTTGGTGGATCATGCTGCAGGAATTTTGACAGGACATCCATTTCCTCTTTTGAAAGGCAGATATCCATGCGTTTAGTAAAAAAGCATCCAAATTCTTCCTGCAATCCCTGAGAAATATCCTTGATACCCTTTTGTTCAGATGCCACCATCTCTGCAGTTAACAAGCATCCAAGAATACCATCCTTTTCCGGGATATGCCCGGCAATGGTCAATCCACCTGATTCTTCCCCGCCAATAAGCATGTTTTCCTTTCTCATTATCTCGGCAACATTTCTAAAGCCAACATTGGTCTGACGACAGATAACATTATACTTTTTGGCAATAGCATCTACCAGATGCGTGGTTGTAGCTGTTTTGACAATACCCTTGTCCCCCTTTTGTCCACGGGTTTTAAGCATATAATAAACCAGAAGGGCAATCATTTGATTTGATGAGATATACTTGCCATCGCTGTCAATTACACCAAAACGATCCGCATCCCCATCAGTAGCAAGACCAAGACAGGAATTAGAGGACACTACTAATTGCGAAAGCTCTTGCAATGAATCCTTATCAGGATCTGGAGACTTCCCGCCAAACAAGGGATCACGATGGGTATGAATGGCTGCAACCCGGCATCCGGCAGAGGTCAGGATATTGCCCAGGTATTCTATGGCACACCCAAACATGGGATCAATTGCCACAGATAACCCTGCTTCCTTGATTAGCTCCATATTAATAAGGGTTTTTAGGTGTTCAAAGTATTTTTCAGCAGGATCAACGGGCAAGATAACACCAGATGCAATCCCCTGTTGATATGTCACCCTTTTAATCAGACTCTTCTGCATGGTATTTGCTTGATTGGTAATCCATGTTGTTGCCTCTTTTGAGTCAGAGCCGCCATGCGGGGCATTAAACTTTAAGCCATTATATATGGGAGGGTTATGACTGGCAGTAATCATTATTCCGGCTAATAAACCTTTGTTGATTATCTCATAAGCAATTACTGGCGTAGGGCTGGGAACAGGGACAAAAAAGACGTTTATTTGATTACCAGCTAAGACCTCTGCCGCACATCTGGCAAACTCATCAGAAAGGAAGCGGCAGTCATACCCAATGACAACACCCGGGACAGAACAACTCCTGCTTTTTCCTGCCTGCTGTTTAAGATAATCAGCAATTGCCTGAGCAAGAAATAAGATATTATCAAAGGTAAATTCTTTGGCAATTATCGCCCGCCAGCCTGATGGGCTTAAGTGTATTCCACGCATTATGATACCTCTCGATAATGAAGTCAGAAGCCAGAAGCCAGAAGTCAGAAGTCAGAAGCCAGAATTGTTGGAGAATGGGCTTCTAACATTTGTATGTAGCTGAGAGCCGATGTTAACCTACTGTCGTGTCAACTCTCAATTGTCGGATAGATGAGGTAGATGGGTTAGCACCCATCCTACAATTATATCATCTCTATGCGACACTGAAGGGTTGACACGACACTACGATAGTCAAAAATAGATGAGTGAAACGAAGTTTCACTCAATCCTCCACATTACGAATTGAATGCATCAAGTAGTACACAATAAGAGGCATTACAATCGTTTCCCATCGAATCCCATTTTTCTCGCCTTCTCGCCTCCTTGCTTGGTCACCAATAAAAACTTGAACATCGAGTAAGAGCCGATGTTCAAGTTTTTGTCACCATTGGCACTTTAGCAGTAAAACGGTCTTGTGGTATCTCCTACCTGTCAAGCTGGAAGCTTGACTTACTATTCTGAATTCTGAATTCTGGCTTCTATCTATAAGATTACTGCTTAATCCTTTCCACATACTCAGCTATCAATGCCTCTGCCTTTTCCGTACTGCTGCTTTCTGCATACAGATGAAAGCTTGCCTCATCCGGATCAGGCAAAAGCAATATCCAGTCCTCACCATGATGTATCTTAACCCCATCTATTAATTCCACTGTTTTTTCCGTTGTTTCTTCAATTAAACGTCTCATCACTGTCCCCTTCATCTCCCATGAACAATGAACCTTCTCATGGCTAACAAAGAATGGCGGGATGCTTTCTGCAACGGACCAGAGACTTTTGCCTGTTTTAGACAATAATTCAATTATCTTGACAATAGCAAACATTCCATCAAATATTTGATGGAACTGGGGAAAGATAAAACCGCCATCTCCATCACCTACCAGAAAGGAGGTTTTTTCCTCACATATACTCCTGTTGGTTATCTTTGTCCTTTTTACCCTGTTTGGAAGTATTTTGTCAATGATACGGGTAGTATTTATCGGTGTTCCTACTGTTGCCTCAGGTAAAATCTGGGCAGCCATCTGACATACAGCCGCAAAGGCAATCTCTGTTGGCAAGATATTACCCTTTTCATCTACCATGAATACCCTTTCTGCCTCCTGGTCAAGAAGGAAACCAATATCTGCTCCAAGTGTTTGCACAATATTAGAGAGTTGTTTCAGTGATTGATTCATCTTTGTTGGGCTGCTGATAAATCTGGCAGGATCAAGATAGGCATTCAAGGAAATGACATCCAGCCCAAACTCCCCTAAGATAGAGGGGAATATGGTTGAAGATGGTCCAAAACAGTAATCTATGACTACCTTAAGATTTTTATTCAAATTAGGACGGTCTATGTTGCGGAGAAACCCTTCGCGATAGCATTCTATGACCCTGTAGGGGAATGAAAGAACACCTGTTTCCTCTGTTTTTGCCCGTCTAAAATCCTCTCGAAAGAAGAGCTGTTCAATCCCCCTTTCCTTGGATATTGGAAGATCAAGCCCTGAGACATTAAAAAATTTAATCTCTACCATCCTTGGGTCAGAGGATGCCCTTCTTACATGGATGCCGCCCTGATCCCCCATGGTTCCTGCCTGATACCTGGCAACAGGCATGGGGAGTGCCCCCAGATCCCAAACATTTGTGCCTACAGAGAGGATGCCTGAGATTAATGCTCGATTGATCATCCGTGAAACCTTATGGGAATCACGGCTGGTTATCACGGTTGTATTGGGTGAAAAGCTTGCCCCATAAGCAGCTCCAAGCTTGGCTGCAAATTCTGGGGTAATCTCCATGTTTGCCAGACCAACAACCCCATTAATTCCAAATAATGACCTACCCCATTTTTCTCCCCAGATAAGGCTTGAGGAAAGGGTTGCCCCTGCCTCAACCTGCTTAAATGGCCAGACCTTAACATTTGCCCGCAGGACAGAATTCTCTCCAATACTGCATCCATCAGATATCAATGCCCCTTCCTTGAGAATAGCATTCCTTCCAAGGGTAACATTGCTTGCCACCACATTTTCATTTAATTCACACCCAAGGGCAATAAATGTTTCATCCCAGATAACAGAGTTGGTAATCTGAGAATTCCCCTCAATAATACAATTATCTCCAACAACCGTATTTACTAATTTTACCCCTTCACCAATTCGACAATCGTTTCCAATGATGACACCATGCTCCAGATATACATTATCTGATAATTCTGTCCCCTTCCCAACCCAGAGGTTTTTATCCTTCTTTGTCTCCTGAATATCCAATGAAACCCTGTTAGACAAAATATCATAGTGTGCCAGTCTGTATTCCTCTAAATTTCCAATATCTCTCCAGTAACCAGAGGTAATATATCCGCATAATGTCCTATTCTCCTTTAACAATCTTGGGAAAAGATTCTTACTAAAATCAAACTCCTTATTCTCTGGAATATACTTAAATGTTTCTGGTTCAAGGACATAAATTCCAGTATTGATTGTATCAGAGAACACCTCTCCCCAGCTGGGTTTTTCTAAGAATCTTTCAATCTTTCCCTCAGGTGAGACAATGACAATGCCGTATTGAAGTGGATTTTTCACCCTTGTCAGGGTAATGGTGGTTAAGGCAGCCTTTTCTTGATGAAAGCTGATAATGTTTGAAAGGTTAAAGTCTGTAAGCACATCACCGCTGATGATAATGAATGGCTCGTCCAGATATTCGGCTGCATTCCTTACACTGCCGGCAGTGCCAAGATCCTCCACAGCCGTTACATACTCTATATTTACCCCAAACCTTTTCCCATTATCAAAATAGTTTTGAATGATTTCTGGCTGGTAATACAGGATAGCCACAATCTCAGTAATATGATGTGCCTTTAATAACCGCACAATATGTTCCATAATAGGCCTGTTAGCCACAGGTACCATTGGTTTAGGAATATTACATGTCAGGGGTCTCATCCGAGTGCCAAATCCGCCAGCCATAATTACTGCTTTCATCGTTGCCTCCTAATGTAACTCAAGATGTGTAGCTCAAGCTTCCAGCTTGAGAGCATATATAAAAACTACAAGCAAGATGCTTGTGCCATCGCTCAAAACTATTCAATCTGTGCAATCAAGATTTAATCCACAGATTACACAGATTTCACAGATGAATATAGAGAAAGTAGAAGAACGAGTTGATGATGATGCCACTATCTCCCGCTGGCGGGGGTTAGAGGGTGGCATGGTAATACTCTCTCTACTCTCCATCCTCTACTCTTTTCATTCATCTGTGGTAATCTGTGAAATCTGTGGATATAATTTCTTGTTTCTGATTGCACAGGTCAAAACTATTTGCCAATACCGCAAACTCCTCAATGCTTAATGTCTCACCCCTTCGAGAGGGGTTAATGCCTGCCCTTTGAAGGACTATCCCTGTCTCTTCGCCCAATACCGGGGAAAGGGCATTTCTTAATGTCTTTCTTCTCTGCCCGAATGCAGCCCTTGACAATTGGAAGAACAATAACTCATCCAGAACACTAACTGGCGGGGTATCAAGGGGATATAATCTTAATACATCAGAATCTACCTGTGGCTGCGGGAAAAAGCATCCACGGGAAACATGTCTTACCCTTTCTACCCGGCTATGATAATTGACAAAGATAGAAAATGACCCATATTCTTTTGTCCCTGCCTCAGACAATATCCGCTTTGCAACCTCATGCTGAATCATAAGGATTATAAGGGAGATAAGCCCCTTTGTCTCCAGCAGCATAGTGATTACTGGTGTTGTAATGCAATAAGGAAGGTTGGCCACAACCTTTAGCTTTCCTCTATCTATCAGACTTTTTGTGTCAACTGTTAAGATATCTGCCTGAAGGTATTGGATATTAGAAAACTCCTTAAGTTCCTCCTGAAGAGCTGTCATTAGCCCTCGATCAAACTCACAGGCAATAACATTTTGTACTCTTGCTGCCAGTTCACGGGTAACTATCCCTGTGCCTGAACCAATCTCAAGAACAGTATCATCCTCTTTCAGGTTAGCCGCATCAATGATGCTTTTAACCACAGGTTCATTTATTAGAAAGTTTTGACCCAAATTCTTGTTAGGTTTCAGGTTAAACCGTCTAAGGGTTTCCCTGCACCTGCCTTCAATTCCCACATTTTCACCTCAAACATTTATATTGTATCATCATTTTTGTGTATTGTCAACTTATTTGTAAACGTTTCCGTAATGGGTCAGTGAACGGTAGAAAAAAAAGGTTTCGATAGTTTCCATACCACTCTTCTGTTCGCCTACCAATCGTGTGTGTGAAGTTCACTTCGCTAAAACAGAAGATACCT
>JASEHA010000050.1 GCA_030018795.1 bacterium | reverse complement strand
CTTGCCTTTTTTACGCCTTTTACGCCTTCTTTGGGCAATTCTATGAGGATTGTGTAACAGGAGTAAATAAGGGAAAAGGGGAAATAGAGGAAAAATGGAAAAAGGAAGAAATAATTTCCCTTTTTTCCAACTTTTCCATTTTCCTTGTCATTACACCCATGAATTTGAATTTGGCTTTATCGAATATTCAGCCGCATTTTTATTTGTTGACAATCCATGTCTGGTATGATAAAATATCATGTATTAGTGAAAAGTGTGTTCTGTCCTGTCATTACAAGTCTTTAATGTGGAGAGTTTCTTTATATGACCATCAATGCTTGCATTAACAATAAAATACGATGTGTTGTCATCATTGTCTGTTTGTTGTTATCCTGCTGGAACCTTCAGGCAGCATCACTTAAAGGCAGCACTTCTGACAAGGATATTGCCACCTCTATCAATTCGTCCCTGCAATCATTACCATGGTCATGCCTTCAGCAAGATGTTGGACATATTGGCAGGAGCACTCTTTCTGGACCAGATGCCTTGCCAATAATAAAGTGGCGTAAACATGTCCATGGATATATAATCGGACAGCCGATTGTTGATAAGGAAGGCTGCGTATATTTTTGCAGTACAGCAGGCATGTTCTTTGCTATTAAACCAGATGGCAGCGAGTCTTCAATAAATCTTGACAGCAGCGTGGATTCTACCTGTGCCATGGGTCAATCTGGTACGATTTATGTCTTGTGCAAGGATGGCAGCCTTTGTGCCATTGACAGGGAAAAATTGCGTCTTAAATGGAAACATTCCGCCAATATCCCTTGTTCATGGTCATCTCCTGTTGTTGTGGGAGATATGGATGAAGTAATATACTTTGGTGCAAATGATGGTAATCTATATGCCATAGACAGGGATGGCAAACTCATTTGGAAGGTTTTACTTGGTGCAGCTATTCAGTCAACACCAGCTATTGATAAATCAGGAACAATCTATATCTCAACAACCCTGGGCAGCTTATATGCTGTGTTCCCTGATGGGAAGATGAAATGGGAAAAAGGGATTCGTATCTCACCGTTTTCTTCCCCATGTATTTCTCCAGATGATGAATCTATATATGTTACTACCCTTGACAATACCCTTGCCGTTATTGCCCAAGATGGCAATATAAATATTACTAAGGTAAACTCTTCTATCTATTCCTTGCCTGCCTTTGGTCATAATCAGGAGATATATTTGGGGACAGAGGATGGGCTTTGTATCATTACCCCAAAAGGAATACAGTATGTTGCTACAGGGGATATCTTCCGCTCCCATCCGATAGTTGATGCAAAGGGTGTAGTTTACATTGCCTCCCGTTCTGGAAACATCTATGCTGTCCTTCCTGATGGTAAGATAAAATGGAAATACTCGGTTGGAATGACACCAGGACCAATCTCTCTTGGTCCTGGCGATACGCTCTATATTGGGGACAGAAATGGTGATGTCTATGGGCTTGTCAGCACCCAGAAGGCGTTACCGCAAAAGGGTGTTAAGCTGCCTGACAGTCCCAAGTATTTACAAGCCTCCCTGAAAGGACTTAAAAATACCCTTCTCTGGAAGGATATGGGGAACAGGGAGGATGGCTTTATTATTGAGAGAAAAACACCGGACAGGGATTATACAGAGATAGGCAGGGTAGATAAAAATATCAACAGCTTTAAGGATACTGACTTAGCTCCGGCTATGGATTATTCCTATAGGGTTTATGCCTATAATAGCGGCGGTATCTCTAATTACAGCAATGAGTCGATCATTACCACCCCTCAGATGCCGCCATCTGCACCATCAAGCCTTCGGATAACTATTCAGGGAGGGACAGGGACAAGCCTTTTGTGGCAGGACACATCATCCAATGAATCAGGCTTTTTGTTGGAACGGATGAAAGGATCAAGTGATGGCAGCACATACACAGAGTTGTGCCGGCTTACCTCAAATACAGTCGAATATCAGGACAACAATCTTTTGCCTGATACAGATTATTCCTATCGGGTTTATGCCTATAATGATGCTGGGCTTTCAGGATATTCAAATGAGGTTATGATACATACACCGCAGATTCCGCCATCTGCCCCTGATATGCTTGTTTTGATGAAGTTTAACATGCATGAAGTAACCATATCCTGGCGAGATAAATCTCAGGATGAGCAGGGTTTTATTCTTGAAAGAATGACAGACAAAGGGACATGGACAACCATATTTACTTTGGGGACAAACTCATTGCAATTTACAGATAAACAGATTAAGTTGAACAATAAATATTCTTATCGGGTATGTGCCTATAACCATGTTGGCAGATCAGGATATAGCAATATTCTGGAGATTCATACAGTACCAAATCTGCCTGCTCTGCCAACTGATCTTAAGGCAGCCTTTGTCTCTGATAAGGGTGTCCTGCTTACATGGATGGATAATTCTACTAATGAGAATGGGTTTAAGATAGTCAAGGCAATAAAGGGTCAAAAGGATTATAAGTTTGTTTGTACCCTTGAGCCAAATACAACCAGTTATGAAGATGCAAGGGTAATACCAGGGACAACATATCTTTACCGCATAGTTTCCTTTAACAGCTTTGGTCGAACAGAATATACCAGACCGATAACTATCACTATTCCATCAGCTCCCCCATCCAGACCAGAAAATGTAGAGGCTTTGCTTGTTGAACCAACACGGGTAAAGATTGCATGGAAGGATACATCTGTGATTAAGAGAGGTACTGTCTCTGACAGAGGAGCTTCCTCATTCAAGATACAAAGAAAGGATCCTGGCAAGAAAGGATTTGAAACCATTGCTGCTGTTGGTCCTGACAGCGTTCATTATACAGATACAAATCTTCTGCCTGATACCAACTATTCATATCAGGTAATCGCCTGCAATAAAGATGGGGAAGGGGTATCTGATACCGTTAATATTAAAACCTCAAGAGGACTGCCGCAACCGCCCTCAGGACTGAAGATTGCTGATGTTTCTCAAACAAGTATCACTATCTCCTGGGCTGGAGATGGTAATGAGGCAGGTTTCAGACTGGAAAGGAGAAAGGTAAATACCCCTTATGAAGAGATTGCCATTATGGGTGCAGCCATAACAAGCTATAAAGACACAGATGTCCTTCCAAAAACCACCTATTTCTATCGGGTTTGTGCCTATAACCTGAGCGTATATTCCAAATATTCTTCAGAGGTACAAGCAACAACAAGGGATACACAGCCGTTCTTCCCCTCAGAACTTAAGGCATTGATAGAAGAGGATGGCATTGAGCTTTCATGGCAGGATAATTCGTCAAATGAAAAGGGGTTCAAGATTGAACGAAAACAGGATACTGCCCAATTTGAAGAGATAGCAGTGCTTGAAGCAGATAAAAGATATTATAAGGATAAAAATATCAGTCCAAAAACAATCTATACCTATCGTGTCTATGCCTATAATGACATTGGTAATTCCCGTTATAGCTATGAGGTAAAGGTAGTTACATCAGCTCCGCCAACTCCGCCAGCTCCACCTGCTAAATTATCGGGGATGGCTGCAAGTCCATCCCAGATAAACCTTTCATGGATGGATGAATCCAGTGATGAGGAAGGGTTTATTATTGAGAAAAAGATTCGTGAAAAATTCTATGAGGCAGGAAGGGTATCAAAAAATAATACCATATTTACAGAGATAAACCTTATGCCAAAAACAGCTTACACCTATCGGGCAAGCACTTATAACAAATTTGGCGTGTCTGATTATTCCAATGAAATAACCATTACTACCCTTGAGCCGCCCCTACAGTTTCCAGATAAGCTTGAAGCATCTGCAGTTTGCGAGGGTTGTGTTAAGATTACCTGGCAGGATAACTCTGATGGGGAAACAGGGTTTATCTTAGAGAGGGCATCACAAACAGGAGACTTTCAGGAGACAGCTATCATTGCCCCAGAGGGAATATCTTATATAGATATCAAGCTTCTTCCTGACAGTATCTATCACTATCAGATACGGGCTGTTAAGGGGAATGAATACTCAGGCTATTCAAATAGGGCTATGGTGAGGACTCGTAATGCCATTCCAAGGTTGCCTGATAATCTGATTCTGGTTACTACCTCCAGAAATGGGATTACCATTGCCTGGAAAGATAACTCATCAAATGAGACAGGCTTCCGTATTGAACGGGCAGAGGGGACAAGTACTGAATATAAGACCATATCAACCATTAGACAGGATACAAGAAGCTTTGAGGATAAGGATGTTCTGGGTGGAGCAAGTTATCAATACCGGGTGGCTGCTTATAATGAGATAGGTGAGTCTCAGATGTCAAATGTATTGTTTGCTGTTGCCCTTGCACCGGGTGAGGTTAGCCTGCTGCAAAAATCCATCCAATACTCGCTTAGTCAGGAGGAATTTGCTCCTAGATTAAAATGGAGCTTTCAAACCGGACAGGGGATAAGAAATTCATCTGCTGTTCTCTCACAAGATGGGAAGATGTTCTTATGTTCCACAGATGGGAAGGTTTATTGTCTTAAGTCAGATACAGGGGAACAATTATGGGCTTACGAAACCTTGAAATCCATTGTCTCCTCACCAGTATTAGATAATGATACAATATACGTGGGATCTCGAGATGGTTATCTATATAGCCTGACTACAGACGGCAGATTGAGATGGAAATATTATGCCGGTGATTCCATAGAATCCTCTCCAACTGTCCATAATGGGGTAATATATGTTATCTCTATCTCCGGGGATATTTATGCCCTTTTAACAGATAGTGCTATAAAATGGAGAATCAGATTAAAGGGTATGGGATTTTCTTCACCTGTAATTGGGTTTGATGGCAAGATATTCGTTGGTGTAAATGGGGATCAAGAAACCAGTGCCGTTTATGCCATTTCTGAATGGGGAAAGATTATGTGGAAATACCCTGTTGTTTATGGCATTCGGTCAGCAGCCGGGGTAGGGTATGACGGCTCTATCTATGTAGGGGTTAAGGATAAAAATGGTGACAACCTCTATTCCTTTTCAGAGACAGGTGAGCTAAAATGGAAATATTCAACATCAGGCTGGATAAATCAATCCATTATGGTTGGACCTGATGGGGGGATATTCGTGGTTTCAAATGAGCCGACTGGAACAAGTAAGATCTATCGCATAAATGCTGTGGGACAGTGTGATTGGTCGCGTCAGATTGGCTGGATATATTCTGCCGCAGCCATTGATTCTTCTGGCATGGTATATATTGGCGGCAAAGAAACCATATATGCCTTAAGTAGAGATGGTGAGATTGTATGGGCATATACAGCAGACAGCCGTATTGCCTCTTCACCAGCCATAAGCAAGGATGGTATCGTGTATTTTGGTTGTATGGATGGAAAGATATATGCCTTAGAAAGAGGCAACTCTTCCCCCAATGCACCATCATCCTTAACTATAAAAGCCTGTTCATCTTCATCAATGGAACTTTCATGGTCAGATAATGCTAATGATGAGACAGGGTTTGTTATAGAGAGAAGAATTGGTGAGGATGAATTCAATGTTGTGACCACTGTCCCGGTAAATACAACCAGTTTTACAGATACCGGGCTTATGGCTGCAACCAGATATGAATACCGACTGTCAGCCTATAATGCTAAGGGTGAGTCAGATTATTCTGATACCTGTGCCTGTAAAACATTTTCTAAAGCACCAAATGGGATAAAGGATGTATATATCATTAACACAGACAAAGGCAGCAGCCTTCAGATTAGATGGAAAAATCCCAGTGATAATAATTTTTCTCATGTACGGATGTATCGTTCTATTGTCCATGGGGAAATCGGCAGTTTAATCAAAAACAACATCAATACTGATGATATTATAGATGAAAACCTCGTGGCTAATCTGATGTATTATTATACGCTCAATGTTGTAGACAAGCATGGGGTTGAGGTGTTGTCGCAAGAGCAGTATCCTGGAGCAGTAAGTAAATAGTAATGCAAGCTTCCAGCTTGCGTATCTGCTGAAATAATAATAAAGGGAGTAAGTTATGGAACTATTATTAAACATTCTATTTGTAGACGATGATACAGATATTATTGAGCTTTATCATATGGCTTTGCAGAATGAGTCAATAAATATCTACACCGCATCTAATGGGTTTGATGCCTGCAAGACAGCAGAAGGGTGTAAGATAGATATTGCCTTTTTAGATTTAATGATGCCTGGCTTAGATGGGATAGAGACATTTAGCCGGCTAAAAGCTATAGACCCTGATATGGATGTGGTTATGCTTACAGCCTATGGCTCTATTGAAAGTGCGGTTGAGGCAATGAGAAAAGGGGCATATGATTATCTGCATAAGCCTCTTGAGATAGATAAGCTCAAGACAACGATAAGGAACATAATTCAGAAGAGACAACTTTCCTTTAACCTGGACAAAAAGATAGCTGAGCTTTCGGCTATACATGAAGCCACAAGGATATTAAGCTCAACTACTGATTTTGATGACCTTGCTTTAGTAATTATGGGTACAATTGTCAGGGTTATGCATGCAGATGAAGGCATGTTGATGCTTTTGGATAAAGCAACCGATGAACTTTATATCAAGATAGGCAAGGGAATTAGCGAGGAGATTGTCAGTCAACAGAGGATAAAGAGGGGTGAGGATGTATCTGGCTGGGTATTAGAGCAGAATGAACCAGCAATCATAGCTGGCAATAACATAACTGCTGACCCAAGGTTTATTAAGGTAACAAAGCATCCAGAGGTAATATCATCCATATATGTCCCTTTTCAGGTGAGGGATGAGGCTGCTGGTGTTTTAGTCATAAATAGAACAAAATCAAGAATAATCTTTAATATGGATGACTTGATACTTACCTCTATATTTGCAACAGAGATTGGGAGTGCTATCGAACGATCCAGCACATACGCTACCTTAGAGGAAAAGATGGTTGAATTAATAGATTTGAATACCAAGCTCAAGGAATTATTCTTAAATACGGTTAAAGCTTTATCATCAGCCATTGATGCCAAGGATCCATATACCATGGGGCATTCATCTCAGGTACAGAGGCATGTAATAGCTATTGCCAGTGAAATGAATTTTCCATCAGATGAAAAAAATCTTATGGGTATAATCGGGCTTCTCCATGATATTGGTAAGATAGGGATAAAAGATGGGGTTCTTACAAAACCAGGTGTTTTAGAACAAGATGAATGGGAGCAGATAAAAAAGCACCCATCTATTGGCTCAGAGATTATCAAGCATATAGATATGTTTGAGGATGTATCTGAGATAATCCTGTGTCATCATGAGCGGTACGATGGCAAGGGTTATCCATGCGGCTTAAAGGGTGAGCAAATCCCGCTCAAATCAAGGATATTGAGCGTAGCTGATGCCTTTGATGCTATGGTATCCAAACGCCCCTACCGTGACTCAATGCCAAGGGAAAAGGCAATCATGGAGATTAAATCCGGTTCAGGCACCCAGTTCGATCCCAATATAGTGGCTTTCTTCTTGCGAGTTCTGGAAAAAGAAGATATGGCTATAAAGGCAATAGAGAATATGGATATGCCCTGAGTAATTACATGCAGGACTTACGCAAAACACCATTTTAAACCATATTTAGTAGTTATTGCTTTTCAAAATACCCTATGCAGCAGGGGTATTTTATCGTTTTGTGTAAGTCCTGACATAATATTGCAATACAGTGTTAAGTGTGGGTAAAAATCAGCCCTTGATGGGGGAGGGTTAGGGAGTGCGACTTCAGATTCACAATCCACGATTTGTAGACTTCCCTACCGTTCATTGACATTACACAATGTGAAGTTGTCTTGCTTGAGGTGCCACCAAAAAATGAGGTAATGGCTTGATGGAATTAAAACTTGAACAGTTAGAGTATCAGCAGCAGGCTGTTAAATCTGTAATTTCCGTTTTTGAGGGACAGGAGAAAAATACATTTGATAATTCTTGTTTTGAAGGAATTCGATCAAACATAATCTCTCTATCGAGTGAAGAAATTATCCAGAATCTAAAAAGAACAGCATTTGAAAATGGAATAAATGAAGATACGGCAAACATTCAGCCGACGAATAACATTTGCATAGAGATGGAAACAGGTACAGGAAAAACCCTTGTATATATTAAAACCATTTTTGAACTACACAAATACTATGGCTTTACCAAATTTATTATCCTTGTCCCTTCTGTTGCTATTAAAGAAGGCGTTTTAACAACCTTAAAAACATTTGAAAAACAGTTGGAAGATATTTACAATATTAAGCCTAATTATTTTGAGTATGACAGCAAGCGGCTTTCTAAGGTTGCTAATTTTATTGAAGAACAGCATCCTCAAATAATGGTAATGACATTACAGTCATTCAATTCTGATGACCGCATCTTGAATCAGGTGCAGCGGGAAAATTCATTTTCAAATATGGCATACATTGAAGCCATTTCTCGCACAAACCCGATTGTTATAATGGATGAACCACAAGAAGGAATGGATACGAATAATTCTGTCGAGAGGATGAAAACGCTTAACCCGCTATTCAAAATTCGATATTCGGCTACACACAAGGTCTTAACTAATTTAATATATCGACTGACACCCTATGATAGTTACAAACAGGGTCTTGTTAAAAAGATAGAGATATTGACGGTTTCTGAAAAGAATGATGAAGCATCGATGAAGATTGAACTTGCCAAAATTGAGCTTGGAAAAGGCGAACCAAAGGCAGTTTTAAAAGTATGGCATCAAACCGCAAGCGGTTTTAAGTTCAAGAACACCAGGAGACTTGATAAAAACGCTGATTTGCAGAAAGTAACCGAAAATATCATTTATAATGGATATTCCATTGAACAGATAGCACGTCCTATCCGTGGCAAGGGTTTTGTAAAATTCAAAAACAATGCAATCGTTTATGAGGGTGAGCAAGCAAAGGATTATTCTGTAATATTTGGCGAACAGCTTTACTGGCTTATTGACACTCATTTTAGAAAAAAAGAAAGATTGAAGCAGTCCGGGATAAAATGTCTTTCCCTTACATTTATAGATAGGGTTGATAATTATATTCAGCCAGATGGAATAATAAAAAAGGCGTTTGTTGAACAATACAAAAAAGCTTACGAAAATTTTTACGGCAAGGTTGCAGATGTAGCTCAGATTGAAAAGACGCAGGGTTATTATTTTGCCCGGACTGGCAAGGGTGATTTCACGGACAACGAAGGCTCTATGCGGAACAATAAAGAGCTTTACGACCTTATTCTGAAATCTAAAGAAGAATTGCTGTCGATTGATAACCCTGTTGAGTTTATTTTTTCACACTCCGCACTGGGTGTGGGATGGGACAACCCCAATGTCTTTAATATAGCTACACTTAATCAGAGTTACAGTGAAATAAAAAAACGACAGGAGATTGGAAGAGGTTTGCGAATATGCATTAATCAGGATGGTCAACGTGTTTATGACATGCTCGAAACAAAAGAAGGCGACGAAATAAACCTTCTTACCGTTATTCCAAATGAGACATACGAGACATTTGTTTCGCAGTATCAGTCTGAAATTACAGAAATCTATGGAACAAGTGAAGCTGGAGCTGAAACACGCAACAATCATAAAGGACAGAAAATAACGGAAAAGCGTTTATCCAGAAATGATGCTCATTTCAACAACCCTTCATTCCGTGAATTCTGGAGGCGGTTGGCACAAAAAACAGAATATCTTGTGTCATTCAATGAAGATAGGGTTACTCGAAACTCAATTAACACATTGAATGAAATAATAATCCCTGAACATCAGATACAAGTTTCACTCGGCAGGATACATAGCATTTCAGAGGAATGTATTAACACACAGGATGTTAGGACAGAAAGCAAAAAATCAGCAATCACCTTTTCTCCCATTGACCTTGTTGAAGAAATAAGCAAGAACACATCTCTCGATTACTCGACTGTTTTCAAAATTGTTCATGGTATAAGAAACCATAATGAGATAGTTAAAAATCCGCCCCGCTTTTTACAGGAGGCAGTTCGGAAAATCCGTCACATTGAATTAGATGAAATGCTTCGCGTTATTGACCCAGAGTTAGTGAAAGAAACTGAGCGATTTGAATTCAAGTGGTTTGGTAAAAGTGAAGCAAAACGGCTGGCATTTACTCCAAGCAAGGCAACACTGGTTTATGATGAAGCAAGAAGCGTCAATCCTGAATATGCTGATGGAAATATGATTATCGAAGGGGAAAATCTTGAAACATTGAAATGCTTGCTTTCGGCATATCGGGAAAGGGTAAAATGTATTTATATTGACCCACCGTATAATACAGGGAATGATTTTGTGTATTCTGACAGATGGGATGAAAGCA
>JASEHA010000004.1 GCA_030018795.1 bacterium | reverse complement strand
TGGGCAATTCTATGAGGATTGTGTGATTTGAATTTTGCTTTATCGAATATTCAGAGAGAGCCAAAATCTCCTTGACTTCTAACCATGGATATGATACAATATAGTTGAAGAATAAGATAGTGTTTGTAGGTTTTACAGGAGGAATTATGTATCAAAAAACAATCCTTGACAATGGGGTAAGAATAGTTACCGAAGAAATGCCATATCTTCATTCTGTCTGTCTGGGGGTATTGATTGGAGTAGGCTCAAAGGATGAGACACCAGAAAATTGCGGCATTTCACATTTTGTAGAACATATGCGATTTAAGGGGACAAATAAAAGGTCTGTCAAAGAGTTGTCTGAAGTGATAGATGAATTGGGTGGTCATGTTGATGCCTCAACTGGCAGGGAGTATACCTGTTACTATGCAAAGGTGATTGACTCTAAACTGCCTCATGCAGTGGATATTCTCTCTGAGATATTCTTTGAGTCAACCTTTCCTGCTGAAGAGATAGAACGGGAAAAAGAGGTGGTGAATGAAGAGATAAAAATGTATGAGGATTCACCTGATGAGATGATTCATGACCTGTTTGTGCAAAGTATGTGGGGAAACCACCCATTGGGCAGACCTATCTGGGGCAGTCAAAAGGTGGTAAATTCTTTAACAAGGGATATGCTTTTTACATTTTGCAATGATTATTATACACCGGACAGGATTATTATCTCTGCTACAGGCAATGTCTCACACAAAAAAATAGTTGATATGTTCTCCTCATTTGGACAACTTAAAAATCAAGGATCAGAGATGAGAAAAATTTGTCAGCCAGATGTATCTGCCAATATTATGGTTCAGGAAAAGGACCTGGAACAGGTGCACTTCTGCCTTGGGACAATAGGTCTTCCATATACTCATGAGGACAGGTTTGTGTTACGGTTATTGAGTGTTATCATGGGTGGCGGGATGAGTTCCCGGCTATTTCAAATTATAAGAGAAGAAAGGGCATTGGCATATGATGTTCATTCCTATTGTGCCTCTCATCAGGAGGCAGGGATATTTGCTGTAAATGTGGGAACAAGCCCTGAAAAATACAAAGAGTGCATAGAGATAATCCTGAAGGAGTTTGGAGAAATAAAAAGGAATGGTGTCAAGGTTTCTGAGCTTGAAAAGGCTAAAGAGCGGATGAAAAGCGTTATAGCCCTCCATATGGAGGATAGTAGCTATCGTATGAGCCGTCTGGCAGAGCAGGAATTCTTTTTTGGAAAGCATTATATCGTAGATGAGATATTGCTGAAGATTGATAAGGTGGCTATGGATGATATTAATCGGTTGGTTTATTTGCTGTTTGATGAGAAATATTTTAATCTTACGGCTATTGGGCCAATAAAACAAAAGGACTGTGCTCAGATTATGAGGCAGGTTAAAAAATATTAAAAAAATATGTTGACAAATTAGAATAGCAATGATATAATACATATCACCAACAGCATTGTTGGATTTGTTATTAAATTTTTTTAATTTCTACTTCTTGTCTGATGTCTTTATATATCAGGCGGGTATTGTTTTGAGAGAGTGTCTCAGGAGTAGAAATTAAAAAGGTAGAGGTGGGTTTTAATTTTTTGGGGAAAAGTTGAACTCTTTCTTACCTTAAAAGCAGCTTGGCTGCTTTTTTTAGTCTATGGGTACTTAAAAAAGTGTTGAATTGAATTGCATTTTTGGATATAAATGGAGGAAAAGGATGCCGACAGTTAACCAATTGGTGAGGAAAAATCGGGAAAAAATCATAGAAAAAGGGAAAACCCCTGCCTTAAAGGCATGTCCTGTGCGAAAAGGGGTCTGTACCAGGGTATATACTACTACCCCAAAGAAACCTAATTCTGCCTTGAGAAAGGTAGCCAGAGTAAGGTTAACCAGCGGGTTTGAGGTAACAGCATATATCCCCGGGATTGGTCACAATCTTCAAGAACATTCGGTGGTGATTATTCGTGGGGGTAGGGTGAAGGATCTGCCAGGTGTAAGGTATCATATTGTCCGAGGTTCATTGGATACAACCGGTGTAGCCGGAAGAAAACGATCAAGATCAAAGTATGGGGCTAAGAAGGCAAAGGCCGCAGCAGTAAAGAAGAAGTAGCAGTATGATGGGCACTGCCCATCAAAAAAGCTGCAAGGGTAGTGCAAGCATCCTGCTTGTGTATTTCTTGCCTTTGGTGATAGATGACATGTTGACATTCAAGCCATTTGTTTGGGCAGTGGTTTTGGAACTACTAACAGCTAACAGCTGATTAAGGGGTGAGTTTTATGCCAAGAAAAGGGCCGCCAAGAAGAAGGCCAGTATTACCAGATCCAATTTTTAATAGTCAATTGGTGACAAGATTTGTAAATGTTATTATGAAGAAGGGGAAGAAGTCTGTGGCACAGGGGATTGTTTATGATGCCTTTGATATTATTCAAAATAAGACAAAGAATTCTCCCCTGTCTGTCTTTAAGCAGGCTCTAAATAATACTCGTCCTCATGTGTGTGTAAAATCAAGACGAGTCGGTGGAGCAACCTATCAGGTACCTATTGAGGTGAAAGAAGAAAAAGGTATGGCCATGGCCATGAGATGGATTATTAATTTTGCTACACAGCAATCAGGGAAGCCAATGAGGGAACGATTGTCTTATGAGATTATGAATGCAGTCAATGGTACTGGTTCAGCAATAAAGAAAAGGGATGATACTCATAAGATGGCTGAGGCAAATAAAGCCTTTGCTCATTATAAATGGTAGTGATTATCGCAAGAGAACGGTCAAGATTGTTTTTCTGTAATTCCATGGCAAAAGCCAGGTTAATTTAGGAGAAATCAATTAGCGCATATTTGCGTAAGTTTTAGAAAATGTGTAAGTTGATAGGAGTGTAAAAGAAATGGCAGTCGTCGCAGGTGCAAAAGATGCGTTAAAAACAAGTGGAAGAGTATTCCCATTGTCTAAGATAAGAAATATCGGCATAATGGCTCATATTGATGCTGGTAAGACAACAACAACCGAGAGAGTTCTTTATTATACCGGCAGGGTGCATAAGATAGGTGAGGTTCATGATGGTGCAGCTACCATGGACTGGATGGAGCAGGAACAAGAGCGTGGGATTACTATTACCTCTGCAGCAACAACCTGCTTCTGGCGTGATAATCGTATCAATCTGATTGATACGCCAGGACACGTTGATTTTACAATAGAGGTAGAAAGGTCATTAAGGGTGCTTGATGGTGCGGTGGCTGTTTTTTGTTCAGTAGGCGGGGTTGAGCCACAGTCTGAAACAGTCTGGCGTCAGGCAGATAGATACGGTGTGCCACGGATCGCTTATGTTAATAAGATGGATAAGATTGGTGCTGATTTCCTTAAAGTGGTTTCCATGATGAAGGATAGGCTTATGGCAAATCCAGTGCCTATTCAAATACCGATTGGTCAGGCAGAAAAATTTAATGGTGTTATCGATCTGGTAGAAATGAAGGGTATTGTTTGGGATGGTGAGGAGTTAGGGGCAGTTTTTAGAATAATAGATATTCCTTTAGAATTGAAAGAAGAGGCAGAAAAGCAAAGACATGATATGATTGAATCCTTGTCTGAGTTTGATGATGCCTTGATGGAAAAGTATATCCATGATGAGCCTGTTTCAATAGATGAGATAAAAAGGGTGTTGAGAAAGGCAACATTAGCCTGTGGAATTTTTCCGGTACTTTGCGGTACATCCTTTAAGAATAAAGGTGTTCAGCCGTTATTGGATGCTGTAATTGATTATTTGCCTGCTCCTTCAGATGTAGCGGCAGTAGTTGGGATGAATCCTGTAAAACAGGCAGAGGAAGAAAGGGTGCCCAGTGATGATGAGCCATTCTCTGCCCTTTGCTTTAAGATAATGACCGATCCGTTTGTGGGTAATCTTACCTATGTTCGGGTGTATTCAGGGAATCTGGCATCTGGAAGTTATGTTTATAATGCTACAAAGGATAGAAAGGAAAGGATAAGCAGAATCCTGCTTATGCATGCTAATAAAAGAGAGGATGTTGATAAGATAAGGACAGGGGATATTGCGGCAGTGGTAGGGTTAAAGGATGTTATTACTGGGGATACCCTGTGTAATGTAGAGTATCCGATTATCTTAGAGTCCATTCATATCCCAGAGCCAGTAATCTCAATGGCTATTGAGCCAAAGACAAGGGCAGATGAAGAGAAATTAAGCGTAGCCTTATCAAGGCTCTCTCATGAGGACCCAACATTCAGGACATCTATTAATCGTGAGACAGGTCAAACCGTGATAGCTGGTATGGGTGAGCTTCACCTGGAGATATTGGTTGATAGGATGAAAAGGGAGTTTAGTGTTGAGGTGAATGTCAGTAAGCCGCAGGTGGCTTACAGGGAGACGATAAGGTCAACAGTGGAAGAGATTGAGGGCAAGTATATCCGTCAGAGTGGTGGGCGTGGACAGTATGGACATGTGTATTTGAAGATAGAGCCAAATGAGGCTGGAGCAGGGTTTGAGTTTATTGACAAGATTGTTGGCGGGGCAATCCCCAAAGAATATATCTCACCCATAGAAAAGGGTGTGAAAGAGTCTCTGGAGAATGGGGTGTTGGCCGGGTTCCCGGTGGTAGATGTAAAGGTAACCCTTGTTGATGGTTCTTTTCATGAGGTGGATTCGTCAGAAATAGCCTTTAAGAATGCTGCCTCTATGGCGATGAAGGATGGGATGAAGATGGCCAAGCCTGTTCTTCTGGAGCCAATGATGAGGATAGAGATTATCCTTCCCCAGGAATATATGGGGGATTGTATTGGTGATGTTAATTCTCGCCGTGGTAATGTCATGGAAATGGAAACACGTCATGGTGTTCAGGTTATTCGAGGCGAGGTGCCACTGGCTGAGATGTTTGGTTATGCAACTGTAATGAGGTCATTTTCTCAAGGAAGGGGAACGTATTCAATGGAATTTGCTTACTACTCTGAAGTACCAAAGAATATAGCTGAAAAGATTATGACAAGGTGAGGTAGGGGCAGGGTTCTCTTGCCCATCCAACTTAGTTTGTTCCCTGTTAGCGGCAGGGTTGATTTTATATAATTAATTGTCAGTTTGTAGTTGACACAGGAGATTAAGGAGGAAAAAATGGCAAAGCAAAAGTTTGAAAGAACAAAACCACATGTGAATATTGGAACTATTGGTCATATTGATCATGGTAAGACAACACTTACATCAACGATTACTCAGATATTAAGCAAAAGGGGATTTGCTGAGTTTCGTGAATTTGGCAGTATTGATAATGCCCCTGAGGAAAGGGAGAGGGGTATTACGATTGCTATCGCTCATGTAGAATATCAGACAGATACCAGACATTATGCTCACATTGATTGTCCTGGTCATGCTGATTATATCAAGAACATGATTACCGGGGCGGCCCAGATGGATGGGGCAATATTAGTAGTTGCTGCTTGCGATGGTCCAATGCCACAAACAAGAGAGCATATTCTTCTGGCAAGACAGGTTGGTGTACCTACACTTGTTGTTTTCATGAATAAGGTTGATATGGTTGATGACCCAGAGTTATTGGATCTTGTAGAGTTAGAAGTCAGGGAGTTACTCTCTGAATATAATTTTCCTGGTGATGAGATACCGATTATCAGAGGCTCAGCCCTTAAGGCAGCTCAGTGTGGATGCGGCAAGGATGATTGCCCAAATTGTAAATGTATCCTTGAATTAATGAAGGCAGCAGATGACTATATTCCTATGCCAAAACGTGAAACAGATAAGCCATTCCTGATGGCAGTTGAAGATGTTTTCACGATTACAGGAAGAGGAACAGTGGCTACAGGAAGGATAGAAAAAGGCCAGATAAAAACAGGTGATGCGGTTGAGATTATTGGTATGCAGGATACCCGAAAGTCTGTGGTTACTGGTGTTGAGATGTTCAGAAAGACACTTGATTATGGTGAGGCAGGGGATAATGTTGGCTTACTGCTCCGTGGTGTTGACAAGAATCAGATTGAACGTGGTCAGGTTGTTGCTGCTCCAGGCTCGATTACCCCGCATACCAAGTTTAAGGCAGAGGTTTATGTCTTGACCAAGGAAGAGGGTGGAAGACATACCCCATTCTTTAATAATTATAGACCGCAGTTCTATTTCAGAACAACAGACGTGACCGGTGCTATTAAGATGCCTGAGGGGATTGAAATGATAATGCCAGGCGATAATGTGAATATGGATGTAGAGCTTATTACCCCAATTGCTATGGATAAGTCGTTAAGGTTTGCTATCCGTGAGGGTGGACGAACGGTTGGTTCAGGGGTTGTAACAGAGATTATTGAATAAAGGGTGTGACAGATGGCTTCACAAAAGATTCGAATAAGATTAAAGGCGTATGATTGTAGATTGTTGGATAAGTCAACAAAAGAGATTGTAGCTACGGCTATACGAACAGGGGCAAAGTTGTCAGGTCCCATACCATTGCCTACGACGAGAAGCGTATATACTGTTCTCAGGTCTCCTCATGTAGATAAGAAGTCAAGGGAACAGTTTGAGATGCGGACACATAAGAGGTTGATAGATATCCTGGAACCAACCATGGATACGGTATCTGCCTTGATGAAATTGGATTTGCCAGCTGGTGTGGATGTGGAAATAAAGTCGTAGGTAGTGAGCAGTGTTGCATGAGGATGTATAATAGGTTGTTTAGGCTATGGGCTATTATTGTAATCAAATGTGTCTATAGTCTGTATACCTATTGAAATGGAGGAAGATGATGACTGTTGGGCTATTGGGTAGAAAGATAGGCATGACTCAAATCTTTGATGCAGAAAGAAGGGTTGTTCCTGTGACAGTAATTAAGGCTGGTCCGTGTATAGTTATTCAGAAAAAGACCATGGGTACAGATGGTTATGATAGTATTCAGGTTGGATTTGAGGATATGCCGGAACGGTTGGTAAATAAACCCATGATGGGACATTTTAAGACAAAGGGTATGTCTCCGAAGAGGACTTTGCGGGAATTTCGTATTAAAAAACTTGCAGAGGAGTATAATGTTGGGGATATTATTAATGCTGATATTTTCAAGGTAGGGCAGCGTGTAAATGTCATTGGAATTACCAAGGGTAAAGGGTTTGCCGGTGTAATAAAAAGACATGGGTTTAGTGGTGGCAAGGATACACATGGCTCTATGTTTCACAGGGCACCGGGTTCAATAGGACAGAGTTCTCAACCATCCAGAACCCTTAAGGGTACAAAGTTGCCTGGAAGAATGGGAAATAAGCAGAATACAGTGAAAAATTTAAGGGTTGTCATGGTAGATGCTGAGCAAGGGATTTTATTGGTCAGGGGTGCAGTGCCCGGACACAAGGGTGTTTTGTTGACAATCAAGTCTTCTGTGTAGGGAATGGTTGCGATACATAGCTTGCTATCGTTGTTAATCCCTGTAGGGGAAGGGTTTCTTTGCCCATATTAATTATTAACGCGATATTACATTGCTTTAAGGGAGATAGGGAGATAAAAGATGTCGATGGTGAATTTATATAATATAGATGGTGATGTAATAGGAAAGGTTGAGCTTCCTCGTGAGATCTTTGAATATAATGGTTCAAAGTCAGTGGTTTATGAGGCAGTAAAGGCTCACCTATTGAATTGCCGTCAGGGAACAGTAAAGGCTAAGACAAGGGGTGAGGTTTCAGGTGGCGGCAAAAAACCCTTTAAGCAAAAAGGTACGGGTAATGCTCGGGCAGGAAGTAATCGAAGCCCTGTCTGGAGGGGTGGCGGTGTGGTATTCCCGCCTAAACCAAGACAGTTTGAGGCTAAAATACCTGTCAGGGTGCGCAGGGCAGCCCTTTATACCGTGCTTTCAGAGAGGGTAAAAGAAGGAAATCTAAGGGTGGTTGATTCTTTAAGTTTTGAGAGTCCAAAAACCTCAAGGATGGCACAGATATTTAAGAAATTGAAATTGAATAGACCATTGGTTGTTTTGGGAAATAAGGATGAAAATGTTATTCTTTCTATGAGAAATATTGCCGGGACAGGGTATCTGAAGTTTGAGAACCTATATACTTATGAAGTATTAAAGCATCCTACAATTCTTATAACCAAGGATGTCCTTGATGGATTGGGTGGCGAAAGAGGCGAGAAAGGCGAGAAAAATGTTGATGAGGTGATGGTTAATGTCTAAATATACAGGTGATCTCTTTGCATATAAGATTATAAAACGGCCGATATTTACAGAAAAGGCAAACGATCTATTAACTCACAATACTTATGTCTTTGAAGTGGCAAAGGATGTAAATAAGTTTCAAATAAGGCATGCTATAGAAGAGATTTTTGGGGTTAAAGTAACAAAGGTTAATACCTCGAATCAATTAGGGAAGAAGAGAAGGGTAAGACAGCAGATGGGCAAAACACCGGATTGGAAGAAGGCTATGGTAACTATAGCCAGGGGACAGGTGATCCCATTGTTTGAGGGGATGTAGCTTGCATCTTCCAGCTTGAGTGATGTAATTCAAGCTTCCAGCTTGAGAACTTGAGAAAGCAAAATCACAAGCAGGATGCTTGTGTTACCATGATGTGTAAGCGTTATAGTTACGGAGGAATGAAATGGCAATAAAGGTATTTAAGCCGACAACACCATCCAGAAGGGGCATGAGTGTTCTTGTGGCAGATGATATTACTAAGGGTAAGTCTCCAGAGAAGTCATTGGTGGAGATATTGCCGTCTACAGGTGCAAGGAATAATCAGGGCAGGGCTACCTTGAGGTTTCGTGGTGGAAGGGTAAAGCGGAAATACAGGATAATAGACTTTCGTCGGGATAAATTAAATATTCCGGCTAAGGTAACATCGATTGAGTATGACCCAAACCGTTCGGCTAATATTGCTTTATTGACCTATGCAGATGGTGAAAAGAGATATATTTTGTGCCCGGTTGGGTTAAAGGTTGGGAATGTTATCTCTGCTGGTGAAGAGGCAGAGATTAAACCGGGCAATGCCCTTCCTATACGGTTTATCCCTGATGGGGTGGCTATTCATAATATTGAGCTAAAAAAGGGAAAGGGTGGTCAGTTGGTCAGGTCAGCAGGCAACTCAGCCCAGTTAGTGGCAAAGGATGGCGATTATTCTCAAGTGAAACTGCCATCTGGAGAGATAAGGCGTGTTCATCTTGATTGTATGGCTACTATTGGTCAGGTGGGAAATGTAGAGTGGGAAAATGTTACCATTGGTAAGGCAGGTCGTAAAAGATGGATGGGCAAAAGGCCGCATGTGCGTGGGGTGGCTATGAATCCAGTGGATCATCCAATGGGTGGTGGAGAAGGTAAAACATCTGGTGGCAGGCATCCATGCTCACCATGGGGTCAGTTGTCTAAGGGATATAAAACCAGAAAAAATAAACGGACGCAGGGTATGATTGTTAAGAAACGTAGTAAATAAGGGGGAATAGTTGTGGGTAGGTCAATCAAAAAGGGACCGTATATTGATGAGAAATTATTGAAAAAAGTGGATGTCATGAATAATGTTGGGGATAAGAAGGTGGTAAAAACATGGGCAAGAAGGTCAACCATTCCCCCAGAGTTCGTGGGTTATACCTTTGCTGTCCATAATGGAAAGAAGTTTATCCCTGTATATATAACAGAAAATATGGTTGGACATAAATTGGGTGAGTTTTCCCCTACAAGACTTTTTAGGGGACATAGCGGGACAAAGGCAGATAAGGCGGCAAAGTCAGCAAAGAAATAAGGGTAGGAAATGTGGTCCCATGACCATTCCAGATAAAAGGGGTAAGTGAAGATGGAAGCAATGGCAAAAGCAAAATACTTGAGGATTTCCTCAAGAAAATTGAGACAGGTAATGGATGTAGTTCGTGGAAAAAGCGTTGATAATGCTTCTAATATATTAAGGTTTTTGCCAAAAAAGGCAGCACGGCTGATAGAAAAGGTGCTTATGGCTGCAGTGGCTAATGCAAGGCAAAAACAGGCAAACCTTGACAGGGAAGATTTATACATTAAGGCTATTTATGCAGATGCAGGTACTACCCTGAAACGATGGCTGCCAAGGTGTTTTGGACGGGCAAACAGGCTTAGGAAGAGGACAAGCTATATTACGATTGTTGTTGAAGGGTAATGGCTGTAACTTGAGTAGCATAATAATACAAGCAGGATGCTTGTGTTACCATGGAAATGCAGAAGTGAGAATGTGAGAAGTTTATTGTAGGAGCAATTGAAGTCTTCGGTCATTTTAGCGAAGTTGAAAATACAAGGAGGTAGTGATATGCAATGGCTTTATGTATTGTTAATGTTTCTGGTCATGATTTTTACTGTATATGAGACTGTTGGATATTATCGAGAGTATAAACGAAGCAAAACAAGAAGGGATCAAGTGAATTTTTTCCTTAAGATTGGGGTATTGGTGGTATTGATTGTCTTGTTTGTTTGGATGATAAATCAGGTTATAGACATTGGCACAGGGATGATTGGTGCTTAGTTCGTAGGTTGAGCTTGAATAATTAAAAAGATTACAAGGGGTATGAAATGGGACAAAAGACGCATCCAATTGGGTTTCGAGTAAATTATCTTTATGATTGGGAATCCAGATGGTTCAATGACAGAACATATGCTAAGGATATTATCGAGGATATAAAGATTAGCAGGTTTATTAAGAATAAGTTGCAGCAGGCCGGGATTGCCAAAATAACGATTGATAGATTTGGTCAAAAGATGCGGGTAAACATTCATACATCCAGACCAGGCATAATTATTGGCCGTGGTGGACAGGAGATAGATAAACTACGCAAGATAGTTCAGCCCATGACTAATGCACAATTGCTTATAGATATTCGTGAGGTAAAGGATGCCGAGACCAATGCTACGCTTGTAGCAGAGAATATTGCCGGACAGCTTGTAAAAAGGGTTTCTTTTCGTCGGGCAATGAAACAGGCAGTGACTACAGCCTTACGGAATGGTGCCCTTGGGGTAAAAATAATGTGTGCTGGACGACTTGGCGGGGCAGAAATAGCTCGAACCGAATGGTATCGTGAAGGAAGGGTGCCTCTGCAGACAATCAGGGCTGATATCGATTATGGGGTTGCTGAAGCAAATACGACCTTTGGAAAGATTGGTGTCAAGGTCTGGATATTTAAGGGAGAGGTTATAAATAGAACAGAGTCAGAGGGAGAGTAGGTGAAGATGTTGTAAACCTTACAGCTTTTAAATCTTCAGCCTAAAGCAACCTAAATTGTAGGGGGAATAAGAGCATGTTAATGCCAAAAAGGGTTAAATATAGAAAACAACACAAGGGTAGAATGAAGGGTATGGCAGATACTGGGTGTCGGATGAGTTTTGGTGAGTATGGTCTTCAGGCATTAGAGCCAAAATGGATAACCGATAGGCAGATTGAGGCAGCAAGAATTGCTATGACCAGGTATGTCAAACGAGGCGGAAAGGTCTGGATTAGAATATTTCCTGATAAGCCTATTACCTCTAAGCCTGCTGAAACCCGTATGGGTAAGGGTAAAGGGGCACCATGCGGCTGGGTGGCTGTGGTTAAGCCTGGAAGGATGATGTTTGAATTGGCTGGTGTTACTGTAGAAGTTGCAAAAGAGGCTATGAGACGTATGAGTCATAAGTTGCCATTAAAGACGAAGTTTGTGGTTCGTGGAGAGGAAATTGTGGCATAGTAGGGATAGGGCTTGTCCCTATCCAAGTTTGCCCCTATCCAGGAACGTGTATTGATTATTGATTATAGCCATGACATGATAGTAGGAGTAAAGAAAGATGAAACTGAGAGAGTTGAAGGAATTAACCTTGGAAGAGCTTTATGATAAAAGAAAGGATTTGTATAGGGAATTGGTGAACTTAAGACATCAGGCTGCGTTGAGAAAGCTTGATAATCCAGCAAGAATCACTCAGGTTCGCCGTGGGATTGCCAGGGTATTGACCCTGATTAGAAATATGGAGTAATCCTGTAGGGAACGGTTGTGACCATTCCTTACTACTGATAGGTATATGGAGGAGATGTTTGATGCAGGATAGAGGAAGGCGAAAGGTAAGAGAGGGAGATGTTATCTCGGATAAGATGGATAAAACCGTTGTCGTGAATGTTGTTAGTCGGAAGAAACATCCTGTCTATGAAAAGATAATTAGCGTTAAAAAGAGTTATTATGTCCATGATGAGGAAAATAATTGCAAGGTAGGGGATAGGGTGCGGATCATGGAGACAAGACCACTTTCTAAGACAAAGAGATGGCGGGTAACAGAGATTGTAAGGAAGGCGGTGTAAAGAGATGATTCAGACACAGACAAGGTGTAGTGTAGCTGATAATTCAGGGGCAAAAGAGGTGCTGTGTATCCGGGTACTAAAGGGATCTAATGCCCGATATGCAAGGGTAGGGGATGTGATTGTAGCAGCAGTAAAAGAGGCTATCCCAAATGCTGCGGTTAAATCAGGTGATGTTGTCAAGGCGGTGGTGGTAAGAACCGTTAATCAGATAAAAAGGAAGGATGGTTCATCATTAAGGTTTGATAATAATGCGGTGGTAATAATAGATGAACAGGGTAATCCAAAGGGAACCAGAATTTTTGGTCCAGTAGCAAGGGAGCTAAGGGCAAAGAATTATATGAAGATTATTACCCTTGCTCCAGAGGTTGTATAGGACGGTGAAATAATATGAATCAATTGCATGTCAAAAAAGGTGATAAAATAAAGGTAATTGCTGGTAAGGATAAGGGGAAGAAGGGAAAGATACTCCATATTCTTGCTGATAAACAACGGGTTTTGGTTGAAGGGATTAATATGGTGAAAAAGCATACCCGTCCTAATCCTCAAAAGGCTCAAGCTGGCGGGATAGTTACTCGTGAGGCATCCCTTCATGCCTCAAACGTGATGTTTATCTGTCCAAATTGTGATCGGCCAACCAGATTGGGGCATTTGATATTAGAGGGTGGGATTAAAACACGTATTTGTCGAAAATGCTCTGAGATTGTGGATAAAGAGAAGAAGTAATAGGATTATAGGTCTTATGGGACTTATAAGACCTATTGTGTCCGGGGGAGAAAGGATAATAATGGCGGCAGTAGTTTTAAAGGAAAAATACAATAATGAGATTATTCCTCAAATGATGAAGGGATTGGGATATAAAAACAAGTTGGCTGTGCCTCGCTTAGAAAAGATTGTGATAAATATTGGCCTTGGTGAGGGTGGCTCTAATCCTAAGCTGCTTGATACTGCCCTGCAGGAATTGGCACAAATTACTGGAAGACGTGGAGTAAAGACCAAGGCGAAAAAGTCTATTGCCAATTTTAAGTTGCGGGAAGGGATGTCCATAGGCTGTATGGTTACACTGCGTGGTCGGGGTATGTATGAATTTTTATATCGTTTACTGAATATTGCCCTTCCCAGGGTCAGGGATTTTAGGGGGGTGTCTCCTAAGTCTTTTGATGGGCATGGAAATTATACCATGGGGATCAGGGAACAGATAATCTTTCCAGAGATTAATTATGATAAGATTGAAAAGGCTACAGGGATGAATATTACCATGACAACAACGGCTAAGACAGATGAAGAAGCAAGGGAGTTGTTAAGGTTGTTTGGTATGCCGTTCAGGAAATAGTTTGTAACACAAGCATCCAGCTTGTGAATTGCATTAAAATTTAGGTGGGTGGTTATGGCAAAGAAGTCTATGATTATTAAGGCGAATAAAGAACCAAGGTTTAAGGTGAGAAAGTATCACCGATGTCAGTTGTGCGGACGTCCAAGGGGCTATCTTCGTCAGTTTGGAATGTGCCGAATATGCTTTCGTATGCTTGCCTTGCAGGGGAAGATACCTGGTGTGAGAAAGGCAAGCTGGTAAAGATATGCCTTTCTGGCAAGGGGTAAGGGGTAATGTGGCAGCTAATTTTTTTAAAGGCTGACCATTGATAGCTGATAAAGGGGTGATTAAAATTGTTGACAGATCCAATTGCTGATATGCTAACGAGAATCAGGAATGCGAATAAGGCTGGCCATGAAAAGTTAGATGTGCCTGCTTCTATCTTAAAAACAGAGATAGCCTCGCTTCTTAAAAGGGAGAAGTATATCAAGAACTATAAGTTTATCGAGGATAGAAAGCAGGGTATATTGCGAATATACCTAAGGTATGGGCCTAATAATGAGAAGATAATTACCAACCTGAAGAGGATTAGTAGACCAGGCTTGCGAAGGTATAAAGGGTCAGAGGATGTAACAAAGGTATTTAGTGGGTTAGGGATGGCAATTGTTTCTACATCAAAGGGGATATTAACAGATAGAGAGTGTCGAAAGATGAATGTTGGCGGAGAGATATTGTGTGAGGTGTGGTAATGTCAAGGATTGGAAGAAAGCCTGTAGTTATCCCGTCAGGGATTAAATTTGAGTTGAATAATCAGAAGATAGTTATTGCTGGTCCAAAAGGAACGTTAGACTGGATAGCTCCAGCCTCAATGAATGTTTCTGTTGAGGGGAATCAGGTTGTTGTGACCCGTCCAACAGATAGTTGTCAGCATAGGAAGTTGCATGGATTAACCAGAAGCCTTATTCAGAATATGGTTGATGGTGTATCTAAGGGGTTTACTAAGGAGCTGATCATTGAAGGGATAGGGTATCGAGCTGAATTAAAGGGTAAGAATGTTGTCTTTGCCCTTGGTTATTCTCATCCTGTTGTTTTTGAGCCGCCAGAGGGGATCTCCTTTGAAGTTTCAGAACCTACAAGGGTAAGGGTCATGGGGATTGATAAGGAATTGGTTGGTGAGACCGCAGCCAAGATTCGCCAGATTCGTAAGGCAGATTGTTATAAGGCAAAAGGCTTAAGGTATGTTGGTGAGGTAATCAGAAGAAAGGCTGGCAAGGTAGGCGGGAAGAAATAGAAAATCTTTCAGTGATATAATTCCCCTTAATAAAGGGGAATTAAGGGGTTGTTTCAGGCAGGCTGAGAGCTTATAATATACCTGATAAAAAGGAAAGAAAAGATGAAGGTTAAGACAAAACAAGATGCAAAATTGAGAAGAAAGCTAAGGGTGAGACGGAATATAAGTGGTACACCAGAAAGACCACGATTGACGGTTTGCCGCACATTGAATCAAGTTTATAGCCAGATAATAGATGATGAGAAAGGGATAACACTTGTTTCTGCTTCTAGTATGAAGGGTGTTGATAAGGCTGGGATGAAAAAGACTGATGTGGCTAAAGAGGTGGGCAGAATGATTGCCCGTAAAGCTCTGGAAAAAGGGATAAAGGATGTGGTTTTTGATCGTGGTGGATTGCTTTATCATGGTCGAATCAAAGCCGTTGCTGAGGGAGCAAGGGATGAGGGGCTGAATTTTTAGGAAAACTATAGGTATTATATGACCTATATGACTTACTTAATAACAAGAGGTAGAATGATTATGGCAGAGGAAAGAAGAGAAAGGAAGACAAGGGAAAGAAAAAAGGATGCTGAATCATCATCAGGGCTTAAGGAAAAGGTGGTTTTTCTCAACCGGGTAGCAAAGGTGGTTAAGGGTGGAAAACGGTTTGGGTTTTCAGCCTTAGTTGTGGTTGGTGATGAAAAGGGACAGGTTGGGGTTGGTATTGGAAAGGCAAAAGAGGTGCCCAGTGCTATAGCTAAAGGGATTGAATTGGCAAAAAAGAGCATGATTACTGTGGCAATGAATAATAGTACCGTTCCCTGCTTTTATGTAGGTCATTTTGGAGCAGGCCGGGTGATACTAAAACCGGCTGCACCTGGTACAGGTATAGTGGCTGGTGCTCCGGTAAGGGCCGTTATGGAGGCAGTTGGTATCCGTGATATTTTAACCAAAACCATTGGAACAAATAACCCTATCAATGTGGTTTATGCTACAATGGAGGGGTTAAAGGCGATGAAGAATATCATAGCTAAGGTTGAATTGAGGAAGGGAAAATAGTTGTAGTTGTAGGGGGTAGGGTTTTCCTACCCTTTTAAGATGATGGTTGTATTTGAACGATGCCCAAAATAAGGTGGTAAGGTGAGAAAATGGAAAGTAAGCAGATAAGAATAAAATTGATAAAGAGTGCCTTCGGAAGGGTGCCAAAGCATCGTAAGACATTAAATGCTCTTGGGTTGCGAAGGATAGATGATGTGGTGGTAAAGAATGATACTGCATGTATTCGTGGTATGATTAAAAAAGTGGATTATTTGGTTGAGGTGGGAAATGAAGTTAAATGAGTTAGTTGCTCCGGCTGGTTCACGGAAAAAGGCAAAAAGAGTAGGCAGAGGACATGGAAGTGGTTTAGGGATGACGGCTGGTAAGGGAGCAAAGGGGCAGAAGGCAAGGAAAGGAAGGAAGCCAAGAAGAGGGTTTGAGGGTGGTCAGATGCCGCTTCAACGCCGAATCCCTAAAAGAGGCTTCCATAACATAAATAGAAGGGAATTTGCTATTATTAATGTGGAAAGATTGGCAGAGTTTGAGGCAGGGTCTGCAATTACATCTGATTTGCTTTTAAGGACAGGAATGGTCTCAAAGCTGAAATGCGGGGTAAAGATATTAGGCAAGGGAGAGATAAATATCCCTGTGCATGTGGTGGTTGAGGCCGCAAGCAAGGAAGCAGTGAGAAAGATAGAGGCTGCAGGCGGTACGGTGAAACTTGGGTGATTTTTAAAGAGTTCAAGGGGTTGAGGGATCAAGTAAAGGTAAGATTATTACCCTTGAACCCTCAACCCTTTGAACATGGACAATGATCTGGAGGAAGAGTAAGGGTGAAGGGAATTGAAAATGTACTTAATCCGTTTAAGGTTTATGAGTTAAGGAAGAGGATACTTTTTACTATTGGTTTGTTGGCTGTTTATCGTTTTGGGGCAGCAGTGCCTACACCTGGTGTTGATACAGTTGCTCTTGGACAGATATTTCAGGAGGCAAAGGGTACAATTATCGGGATGCTGGATATGTTTGCCGGGGGAGCGTTTGAGAAGTTTTCTATCTTTACCCTTGGTATTATGCCTTATATCAGTGCCTCAATCATTATGTCCTTGCTGACAAAGGTGATGCCTTCTCTTGAAAAGATTCAGAAAGAGGGGGAGATAGGCCGAAAGAAGATAAATCAGTATACCAGATACCTGACATTGGTGATTGGTATTATTCAGGCATCTGGTGTAAGTATCTGGATACAGAGTATGAAGGGGTTGTCGGGCGAGAGCATGGTTCTGGTGCCTGGTCTTGGTTTCCATCTGATGACTATTATCACCCTGACTACTGGAACCGCCTTTGTGATGTGGCTTGGGGAACAGATTACTGAAAGGGGTCTGGGGAATGGAGCATCCCTGATAATCTTTGCTAATATTATCTCAAGGATACCCAATGGTATTATTGAGAGCGGTAAGCTTTTGTTTACTGGTGAACGAAATATTATTGTCTTTATTATAGGGATAGCGGTTATTTTAGTAGCTATAGCTGCAACAGTAACCATGATTCAGGGGCATCGTAAGATTATGGTGCAGTATGCCAAGCGAATGGTTGGCAGAAAGGTATATGGTGGGCAGAGTACGCATATGCCCTTGCAGGTCAATATGGCGGGTGTTATTCCCATTATCTTTGCCTCGTCCCTGCTGACTATTCCTGCTACAATCATGACCTTTTTTGGCGGAACAGGCAATCCTGTTATGGAGTTTATCGTTACTCAATTAACACCTGGACAGGGGGCAGTATATTATATCATAGAGACCCTGGCGATAGTATTTTTTACCTATTTTTATGTGACTATCATCTTTAATCCAGTGGATGTTGCCGAGAATATGCGTAAGTATGGCGGGTTTGTTCCTGGTATCAGACCTGGTAAACCAACGGCTGAGTATATTGAACGCATCTTGAAGAGGATTACCTTTGTTGGGGCAATATTTTTGGCATTGATTAATCTGATACCATCGTTGATATATGGCGGGATGAAGGTACCGTTTCATTTTGGAGGGACATCTATCCTGATTGCCGTTGGTGTGGCTCTTGATATTATGCGACAGATAGAATCGCATCTTTTGATGGGTCATTATGATGGTTTTATGAAAAAAGGGAAGATACGGGGTAGATTCTAATGCTAATAAATAAGGCAAGTTTATTGGTGTTGGAAAGTTTTGTTAGGCAAAGAGAAGGGGGAAAGAAATTGCGATTGATATTTTTAGGACCACCAGGTTCAGGTAAGGGAACACAGGCAAGTCGTTTGAGTCAGCGATTTGGTATCCCGCAGATTTCAACTGGCGATATACTTAGAGAGGCAGTTACTAATAAGACAGAATTAGGGATAAAGGCAAAGGAATCCATGGATAATGGTGAGCTTGTTTCTGATGATATTATTATTGGTATTATTTGTGATAGAATTGTTCAGACAGATTGTGAGAATGGGTTTATATTAGACGGGTTTCCAAGAACGATTGTTCAGGCAGAGTCGTTTGATAAGATGATAAGTGAAAAAGGCGAAAAGAATATTCCTATAGATGTTGTCTTAAGCTTAGATGTAAGCGAAGAGATGGTGGTTAGAAGATTGTGCGGCCGAATGGTCTGCAAGGAGTGTAATACCAATTATCATCTTGAGTTTAATCTGCCAAAGAAAAAGGGTGTGTGCTCCTGCGGTGGTAAATTGTATCACCGGCCGGATGATGAAGAGGATGTTGTCAGGCGGCGATTAAAGGTTTATAAAGAGACAACCGAGCCATTGATCGGATACTATCAGCAAAAAGGGCTTTTAAGGGTGATAGATGGTACGGAGGAAATAGAGAATATCTTCAAGCAATTGGTAAGTGTGCTTGAAGGGATACAGTAGCACAAGCATCTTGCTTGTGGATGCTAAAATGATTATGAGCGTAGGATTAAATGATAATCAGGAGATCTAAGCAAGAGATAGGCAGAATAGCTGATGCATCAAAGATAGTTAAAGAGGTGTTGCAGTATCTGCAGGATATTGTTGAACCTGGAATGACAACACAGTATATTGCTAATGCAGCTGAGAAGCTGATTGTAAAAAGGGGTGGAAACCCAGCCTTTTTAGGATACCGGGGGTTTCCTGGAAGTATATGTACATCAATTAATCATGAGGTGGTTCATGGTATCCCCGGAATCAGGAGACTTAGGGAAGGGGAGATATTAAAGATTGATGTTGGGGTAAGACTTAAGGATTATTGCAGCGATGCTGCCAGTACCATAAAGATAGGCAAGGTAACATCTGAGGCAGAAAGATTAATGACTGTGACTAAGGAATCCCTTTATAAGGGTATTGAACAGGCTATGGAGAATAATCGGCTGCATGATATTTCTGCGGCAGTTCAGTTGTATGTTGAAAAACATGGGTTTTCTGTGGTGCGTGATTATACAGGGCATGGGATTGGACAGGAGATTCATGAGGATCCTCAGATTCCAAACTTTGGTAAACAGGGAAAAGGACCCAGGCTTAAGTCAGGGATGGTGTTTTGTATTGAGCCAATGGTTAATGCCGGCGAGCATAAAACAGAGGTTTTGCTTGATGGCTGGACGGTTATCACAGCAGATAGAAGCCTGTCAGCTCATTATGAGCATACAGTCGTTGTTACTGATAATGGGCCAATAATATTAACCTGAGTGAGGGTGTAAGACGTGGAACTTAAGCTAAAGGTTTCATGAATACTTGAGGAGATAACATGGCTAAGAGAGCCAAACAGGATTCAGGGAAAAAGGAAGAGGCTGTTAGAGTAGAGGGAACGGTTTTAGAGGCTTTGCCTAACGCTGTTTTCAAGGTAGAGCTTGAGAATGGGCATAAGATTCATGCCCATATATCGGGTAAGATGCGAATGCATTTTATAAAAATATTGCCAGGTGATAAAGTGGTGGTAGAATTGTCGCTTTATGATTTAACCCGTGGTCGGATTGTATATAGAGGCAAGGACGGAAAAGGAATGGTGGATAGTAATGAAGGTTAGGTCTTCAATAAAAAAAATGTGTGAGAAATGTAAAATAATCAAACGAAAAGGGATTGTCAGGGTTATTTGTGCTAATCCCAAGCATAAACAGAGACAGGGATAGTAAGCTGTAAGGGTTAAACAACCTATTTACTGAGGAGGATAATGTGGCCAGAATAGTTGGAGTAGATTTACCCAGGGATAAGAGGATAGATATAGGGTTAACCTATATTTTTGGTATAGGTTTGCCATCTTCTCAAGATATACTTGCAAAGGCAAATATTAGCCCTGCTACCAGGGTGCGGGATTTGATTGAGGAAGAGGTCAATAGGCTTCGTCAAATAATAGAGGGTGATTATAGGGTTGAAGGTGATCTGCGTAGGGACCTGACCATGAGTATTAAAAGGTTAATGGAGATAGGGTGCTATCGGGGTTTCAGACATAGAAAGGGTTTGCCTGTCAGGGGACAGAGAACACATACCAATGGCCGTACACGTAAAGGGAAACGAGGTCATACGATTACTAAGAAAAAGGTAGCAGGAGCACGTTAATTTGTCCGATGGGGGGGTAGCACAGACATCAGGAGTCTGTGGTCATATAGGAGGAAAACCATCTCAAGGGTATTAGCGAGGGTAGAGTAGCACAGACATCCGGAGTCTGTGGTCATATAGGAGGGTTTTGATGGCAACTAAGGGAAAGACCAAGAAGGTTGGGGTTGGAAAGAAGAAGGAAAAAAAGAATATTGGCATAGGAAATGTTTATATTCAATCCACATTTAATAATACCATTGTATCCATAACCGATAGGATAGGTAATGTTGTCTGCTGGGCGAGCAGTGGTACGGTTGGATTTAAGGGAACAAAAAAGGGAACCCCTTTTGCAGCTCAACAAGCGGCTCAACAAGCGGCAAAAACAGCAAGTGATTGCGGGGTAAGAGAGGTTTCTGTGTATGTCAATGGTCCTGGGTCTGGAAGGGAGTCTGCTATTCGTGCCCTTCAGGCATCTGGAATGGATATTAAATTAATCAAGGATACAACACCAATTCCTCATAATGGGTGCAGACCACCGAAGAAAAGAAGGGTGTAATTTGTGTTCTTATAGGTCATATAATAATAAGAGGTGAAATGTTATGGCACGATATACAGGGCCTGGTTGTAAGCTTTGCCGTCGGGCACAAAAAAAGCTTTTCTTAAAGGGTACAAGATGCATGACTGAAAAGTGTGCTATTTTGAGAAGAAATTATCCGCCTGGATTAAAGGGACAGGAGAGTAAAAAGGTATCAGATTATGGCCTTCAACTCAGAGAAAAGCAGAATGCCAAGGCAATCTATGGCATATTAGAGGGGCAATTCAGGCTATACTTTGCCAAGGCAGCCAGACAAAAAGGGATTACTGGTGATAATCTTTTGATTTTACTTGAAAGACGATTAGACAATGTAGTCTTCCGGGCTGGTTGGGCAGAGTCGCGTATCCAGAGCAGGCAGTTTGTCAGGCATGGTCATGTTTTGATTAATGGAAAGAGTGTAAATATCCCTTCATGCCTTGTTGGTATAGATGATATAGTTTCTGTTAAAGAGAAAAGTAGAAAATTATTGATTGGTGATAAGGTAAAGAATCCTGGCAATAAATTGCCTATCTGGTTAAAGATGAGTAATGACAATGCAGCGGCTCAGGTGCTTCGTTTTCCAAAAAGGGAAGATATAGAGGTTGAGATTAATGAAAATCTGATTATTGCTTTGTATTCTAAATAACTTGTAATTACTTTTGTCTGACAGGAGGTTTGATTGCATGGGTGCTATGTGTGGAATAAGAGATTTACAGAGACCTAAAAATGTAAGGTGGGAAGAGGAAACTCTAACCGATAGCTATGGAAAGTTTATTGCCGAACCATTCGAACCAGGTATTGCCGTTACAATGGGGAATTCACTGAGGAGGATGCTTATTTCTTATATTGAAGGGGCAGTAGTTACCTCTGTAAAGATAGAGGGTGTGCTTCATGAATTTTCTACCCTGACCGGGATGAAAGAAGATGTCATGGATCTCTTGATGAATATAAAGCAGCTATGCCTGAAGGTTTATGACGGATCATCTCACCATATTTACTTAAATATTGAGGGAGAAAGGGATGTGACAGCTGGAGATATTGAATGCCCTTCTGGTGTAGAGGTAGTTAACAAAGATTTGCATCTGGCTACCCTCGATACTGATGGAAAGTTAGCAGTAGATATGGAGGTAAATACTGGATATGGGTATCTGCTTGCTTCTGCTAATAAAAGGGATGATTTGCCTGTAGGGACGATTGTCATTGATTCATTCTTCTCTCCAGTGGTTAAGGTTGCTTATAATGTTGATGTGGTCAGGGTTGGACAGGTGACAAATTATGAGAAGCTCATCCTTGAGGTATGGACAAATGGAACCATTTTCCCTCAGGATGCAGTGGCTTATGCGGCTAAAACACTGAAGGATCATCTGAATATATTTATCAACTTCTCTGAGGTTGAGGAGAAAAAGATAGAGGATAGTGTTGATAAGGAAGAGGAGAGGATAAAGGCATTGCTGCGTATGACGGTAGAGGAATTAGAGCTTTCGGTCAGGTCTGCGAATTGCCTTAGAAGCTCGGATCTGAATACGATTGGTGAATTGATTACCAAAACAGAGCAGGAGATGCTTAAAACAAGAAACTTTGGGAAAAAATCTTTAACTGAGATTAAAGAAAAGTTGACGACATATAATCTTACTCTTGGGATGAAAGAGTATATTCCTTTAATGGAAAAGATTAGAGAAGAATAGAGGGAATAAATATGCGACACTTAAATTCAGTAGCAAGATTGAGCAGGTTGACTGCTCATCGCAAGGCATTGCTTAATAATTTAACTACAGAGCTTTTTAGACATGGAAAGATAACAACTACAAGGGCAAAGGCAAAGGCAATGGTGAAGTTGTCACACAAGCTTATTACCTTTGCTATCCGTGGAGATTTACATGCCAGACGGCAGGTGCTTGGCTATGTCAAGGATAATGCTGTGGTGAAAAAATTGTTTGAAATAATTGCTCCAAGGTTTCAAACACATCCTGGTGGCTATACTCGAATTATTAAGCTTGGCACACGAATGGGTGATGCGGCAGAGATGGCAGTCATTGAACTGGTGGAATGACCACGTTTTGATTTCGCTTAAGCGACCGTGTTTTTAAGGGATGGCGGTTGTTGAACTGGTGGAAGGCTTCCCGACCTTTGCGTTAATGTTGATGGAGGAAGGACATGGTGAAGTATAAAAAACTTTCCTTTATAATGATGTAAGACAGCTTTTAAAAGCAGGGAATGATTGTTTTTCCCTGCTTTTTTGTTTTTTTGGGATAGCTTGGTTGCGTGCTTCATCCTCAGAAAGCGGGTCGCAAACATAGAAAATAGGTATTGTGTCCCCAGATTTCCAAGGCAAAACGGAAGCGATATGAGAGATATTTAATGAATCTTGCCAGTGAGCTTGATATAATCGAAGGTGCAAGAGAAGAGGGATGGGAAGAAGGGCGAGAGGAAGGGCGGAAAGAAACAGCAAGGAATATGATTGAGTTTGGGATGAGCTCAGAGGATATTGCTAAAATTTGCGGGCT
>JASEHA010000049.1 GCA_030018795.1 bacterium | reverse complement strand
TACTTATACAAAAAATCAGTTCCTTAATTTTAGTTTTTAGTCTGACCCCCTGACCACCCTGACATACTCTGACCCATGTCTTAATCCTATGTTTCATTTCCTCATTACTGATAGTTCTATTTGCTTGGGAATCTTCCAGCCCACGCTCAATCATTCGAGCAAAAGCTAATTCACGAAGAATCTCATCATAGGAGCTATCATCTGGTTGCTTCTGAATAATTGTGGCCATTTGGTTTTTTGTTGAAAGCATAGTATCACCTCCTTCGTGGTCCAACCTAATGCAGAATTGATCGACTACGATTGACGGCATAAAAGCCTGTAAACCACAAAATAATGTCGAAGCCAATCCAACTACAAGCCACTACTGTCTGTCAACCATCAATTGTCGTATAGTAGAGGCAGAGAGAGCCTCTCTGGGGGAATAATATCGAGTTACATTGCTGCCACATCCTGATTTGTTGCAATAAATTTCTCCTTTGTTCCCAGTATACTTCTCACCTCATCTGCCTCCAACACCTCTTTTTCCATCAAGGCATAAGCCAATTTATCCAATTTATCCTTATTTGTTTCCAATATCTCTTTTGCTGTTTGATAGCAGCTGTCAACCACCTTTTTTGTTTCTGTATCTATCTTAGAGGCAACCAATTCACCATAGTTTTTTTCCTTAAAAAGATCCCTGCCGAGGAATACCTCTCTGTCCTTTCGGCCATAGGTCAATGGCCCCAATTCATCACTCATTCCATACTCACAGACCATTTTGTGGGCGGTTTCTGTTACTCGTTCAATATCATTTTGAGCACCGGTTGATGCCTCATTAAAGATAAGCATTTCAGCTACCCTGCCGCCGAGCAGGACAGACATCTTGTGCAATATCTCTGATTTTGTTGTCAGGTATCTATCCTCAAGCGGGATCTGGAGTGTATAGCCCAGGGCACTCATCCCCCTGGGGAGAATGGATATCTTGTGGATTGGATCGCTGTCAGGGATCATCTCTGACACAAGGGCATGTCCAGATTCATGATAAGCAACTATCTGCTTTTCCTTTTCAGAAAGGATTCTGGATTTTCTTTCCGGACCAGCGATTACCCTATCCATAGCATTCTCAAAATCCTCCATCTCTATCTTTTCCTTGTCTTTTCTGGCTGCAAGCAAGGCCGCTTCATTGGTCATATTTGCAATATCAGCCCCAACAAACCCCGGGCTTCTTCGAGCTATAAGCTTAACATCTACATCATCAGCTACCGGCTTACCCTTTAAGTGGACAGCAAGAATGGCTTCCCGACCGATTAAATCAGGGGCATCAACCACGATATGACGGTCAAACCTTCCTGGCCGAAGGAGGGCAGGGTCAAGTACATCCGGCCGATTACTTGCTGCAATAAGGATTACACCCTCACTGGCATCAAATCCATCCATTTCTACTAAAAGTTGATTAAGGGTTTGTTCTCGTTCATCGTGTCCGCCGCCAAGCCCGGCACCCCTTTGTCTTCCAACTGCGTCAATCTCATCAATAAAGATGATACACCCCTTGTTTGAGGAGGAGGAAGACTTTCTTGCCTGTTCAAACAAGTCCCTGACCCTGGATGCCCCAACGCCGACAAACATCTCTACAAAGTCAGAACCGCTGATGCTTAAGAATGAAGCGTCAGCTTCTCCGGCTACTGCTTTGGCAAGCAAGGTTTTACCTGTCCCTGGCGGGCCGACAAGGAGAACCCCTTTAGGTATCTTTGCCCCTAATTTTTGAAACTTCTTGGGCTCTTTTAAGAATTCAATTATCTCTGAAAGCTCTTGTTTGGCTTCATCTACGCCAGCTACATCATCAAAGGTATTCATGGGATCCTTATCCTTATCCTTATCCTTATCTTTATCCTTGGGCATACTAAACCTTGCCCTGCTCTGTCCAAAATTGGTCAAAGATCTTCCACCCGGCATTCGTGTCTGACGATAGAAGAGAAACCAGAGGAGAAGGCAAAATAATATCGGGGAGCCAATATACCAGAGCAATCCCATCCACCATTTGGATTCAGTTGGTGCATCCCCTTCAAATTCAACAGAGCACTCCTCTAATAATTGAATAAGATCCTTGTCCTCATAAGGGATATATGTTGTAAATGGGATAATACTCTTATTCTTTATCAATTCGCCCCTAATATGTTCTTGTCCTATTATCTTTACCTTTTTTACCTCATTATGCTTTACTGCATTTAAGAATTGAGAATAACCCAGCCTTACTGTTTTATTCGTCTGGGGCAACTCAAAAAGCTGTAACCCCAGCGGCAGGATAAGAAACAAGAATATCAGCCAGATGATTAAATTTATTCCCTTATTCAATTATTTTCCTCCTATGATTTAGCAGTTAGCCGTTAGCTTTTGGATGAGACCAAACTTGAACTAACTGCTACTGACACCACCAGCACCTTTTGTGTTCTACCGGTAATCTTTACAAGTTCATTAATACGTACTCCAATTACCCAGAGGATATTCTCCTTTTTATCAACCAACAGAGGTATTCTGTTGCGGGTATCCATGGGCAGCTTCATGTCCATAAAGAAATCCTTTATTTTTTTCCTGCCCTGCATTCCATAGGGTTGAAACCTATCGCCATTCTTCCTGCACCGCAGGGTGAGTGGAGGGGTAACCTGTTCATAATCGAAATAAGCTCTTAAAGCCAAAGGATGTTCAACATCCTGTATCGGATATCTACACTCCATCGGCGGATGTTTTTTAATATATTCAATATCATTAAAAATAACCTCTACTGGGACAATATCTGTCTTGATTGTGCATCTTAAGTCAGATATTTCTTCTGTCCCAGGGATATTGACAAGGTATTCATAGCCATCAAGTTGTTTTAGTCTATAAATTGACTCTTCTTTGATTACAAGATGCTTATATTCCCTTTGAGCTGACATAGAAAATGGCAGTGACAGTTTTACTTGAGGATGAATACCAGTGACTAATTGTCTGATGCCCTGAATATGTTGATAATTAAATCCAGTTGTCCCATCCTTAATCATAGCAATAACTCTTCTTATAACCCTGGTTTGAATAGCAGGGTGCAGCCTTGAAAGTCTATCAACATCTAAGACTGTCATCTTTTTTTTGTGTTCTATAATAACCTGCGGCAAGACATGATTTACCGCTTCATTTATATAATCATCATCCATCTCTATTAATTTGGATAATTGAATAAAGGCATTATCAATCTTAGAGTTGTACTCATTTCTTAATAGCGGCAGTAACCCGAGTCTGATCCTGTTTCTTAAAAATATTGGTTTAAGGTTAGAGGAATCGACTCGAAACTCCAGCTGATGCCTTGATAGATACTGATGAATTTGCTGGGAGGATGCTTTTATTAATGGACGGATAAGCAGAAGTCTTTCATCTATTTTTCTTATTGGGGCAATTCCTTTTAATCCTTCTGGCCCTGTTCCCCGAATAAGATTTATAAGCATAGTTTCAACATGGTCATTGGCATGATGTCCAACCGCAATCTTACCTGCATCAAATCCTTTAGCTACTCTTTTTAAGAAATCATACCTTATCTTTCTGGCAACATCTGTTAACGGAAGCCCTTTTGACTCTCTTTCCTTTACTGCCTTAACATCTATTTCCTCTGATACAACAGGGATAGAAAGCTTATTAGCAAATCTTAGGGTATATTCTGCATCTTCCTTACTTTCCTGACCTCTTTGCATATGATTCAGATGAGCAACACAAAGGCTCAAGGAATATTCTTTTGACAATTGCCAGAGTATATGTAGAAGGGCGATTGAATCTGGCCCACTGGATACGCCAACCACAATCCTATCTTTTTCTGTTAATAGCTGATATTGGGAGATAGCATCATATACACCTTGAGGAATCATGAGATAATCCTATTACACGTGATAAAGAAGAAGCCAGAATTGCTACAAAAAGAGGCTTCTATCATTGTCATACAAGTATCCTGCTTGTGATTATATACTCAATAGCGTTATAATTTTGAGATTTTTAAGTTTTGGCCATTTCAGATATAGTCATTTCAACTCCGATAAAACGACCGTATTCTCGACGCTATCCGCAAAATGGCGAGAAAGGCGAGAAAAAGGAAAATCACAATTTGTGCCAGTAATTAATTATAAACTCAAGCTGGAAGCTTGAGCTGCCATATTTTCCCCTTATGGTAGCGGCGCAGGGATTCGAACCCCGGACACACGGATTATGATTCCGTTGCTCTGACCAGCTGAGCTACGCCGCCATATGAAAAACCGAAAATTAGTTGGCACTTTTATGTTTGTCCCCTAACTTTCGGTTCATTTACTCTCTTTGGTTGCGGGGGGAAGATTCGAACTTCCGACCTTTGGGTTATGAGCCCAACGAGCTGCCACTGCTCCACCCCGCGATATTTATGTTTGGTGCCGAGGGCCGGACTCGAACCGGCACGAGGAAAAACCTCAGCAGATTTTAAGTCTGCTGCGTCTGCCAGTTCCGCCACCCCGGCGATTGTTTTATATTATACACTAAGACTTAATACTTGTCAAGGGATATTTTTCTGGAAATGTAAAATGCCAGATGGTATTCTTGCAGCTGCGACCTGCATAGGCATCAGGCACCAGAACACCAGTTAACTGGTGTTCTGGTGCCTGATGCTCTGGACTGATTGTAACGTCTTTCATGTCTCTTATTGTGTACTACTTGATGCATTCAATTCGTAATGGAAGAGATCAAGACATGATAAAAAAGGCTGCTATTTGTTGATTCCGAATTGTTTTAAGGAAAGTGGCAGGAGAAAATTGTGATTGTGGTTCTTTAACAAATCGTGTGGGCTATACCTCTCTATTCACCACTTGTTGATAACCCTCTTGCAATACTTTGATTATTTCGCATTTTCTATTCTCAATCTTTCTTCCATCTACAAGAGACACAGGCAATATCTCGATAGTTGAATTAGTAAGGAAAACCTCATCTGCTGTAAACAGATCGTATCTTGCAAACGGCACCTGCATGGTTTTTATCCCTGTCTGTATGGCTATCTCAAGCACACACTGCCGTGTAATCCCATTTAACAATCCAAGATACACAGGCGGGGTAATAACCATGCCATCTCTGACCATAAAGATATTGCTGACTGTCCCCTCAGTCACATAACCATGACGGTTTAGAAACACAACCTCAAAGGGATTATCCACATAAGCTTCTGCCCTTGCAAGAATGCCTGATAAAAAATCTGATGATTTTGCCTGCGGCAGTAGTGGCTGCTTAACAAGTGATGAGGTAGCAATTACCACACCTTTTTTAGATGATATTTGCGGCAGCTGCCTGACAATTATTAACAAATCTTTATCTGAGAATGTGTTATCATGGGTTTGTATCCTGCATTCTGTGTCTCGTGTTTTATCCCTGATGCTTATTCTAATCTGTGCATCTTTTAGCCCGCTATCTTCCAATGCTTGACAGCATATCTCTTCGAGTTCTTCACCTGCATACGAAATACTCATCCCCAGAAATTTTGCAGACATGAAAAGCCTTTTGATATGCTCAGACAGCCTGAATATCCTGCCATCATATGCCCGCATGGTTTCAAATACCCCGCCCACAAAGGATAGAGCACATTCAGCAGCCTGCTCTTGTTGGATGTATTCACCATTCAGGTATATAGTCATTAGATTGTCCTTGTTCAAAAGTCAGAGCAACTAAACCACAAGCAGGATGCTTATGTTACAGGTGTATTAATGCCGAAAATGCCTTATACCAGTAAACACCATAGCAATACCATATTGATCTGCTACCCTGATTGATTCTTCATCACGGAGTGAGCCGCCGGGCTGAATAATCGCTTTGACCCCTGCCTTAGCTGCCTCTTCTATCCCATCGGGAAATGGGAAAAAGGCATCGGATGCCAGACATGAACCATTAGCCTTGTCCCCTGCCTTACTAACAGCAATCTTTACAGATTCCACCCTTGAGGTCTGACCAGGTCCAACACCAACCGTTCTGTCTGGTTGAGCAAGCACAATGGCATTTGACTTGACATGTTTAGCTACCTTCCATGCAAATAAAAGGGTAGTAATCTCCTCCTCGGTAGGTATCCTTTGAGTAACCACCTTTAGCTGTTCTGCTGACACCTGTTTGAGGTCACGATTTTGCACCAACATTCCGCCCACAGTTTTCTTCATGTCCATCTCTGGCAATACTGGTCCTGGTTTTGGTGAATTAATCTTAAGAATACGCAAATCCTTTTTGGCTTTCAATATCTCAAGTGCTTTATCCTCATAATCCGGAGCTGCAACTGCTTCTAAAAAGATATTTGTCAATTTTCTGGCTGTATCTGTAGTCACGCATTCATTGAACCCAACAATCCCGCCAAAGGCAGAAACAGTGTCGCATTCAAAGGCAAGCTGATAAGCATCTGCCTGATTCTTAGATATAGCCGTCCCACAAGGGGTATTGTGTTTAATGATGATACATGCGGATGTATCCTTAAACTCCTTTGTCAGCTCTATCGCATAATTCAAATCAAGGATATTGTTGAATGAAAGCTCCTTGCCGTGAATCTGCTGAGCAGTAGCCACGCATGGCTCAGGGCTGCTTACCTGATGATAAAAGGCTGCGTTTTGATGAGGATTTTCACCATATCTTAGCCCTTGATGCTTTCGGTAGGTAAGGTTTAGTATCTCTGGAAATTCTGGTGCCTCATGAATTTGCTGATAAAGGTATTGAGAGATAATGGTATCATAGGCAGCACAGTGCGTAAAAGCCTCTACTGCCCACTTAAAACTTATCTCCTCTGGAATGCAGTTATCATTTTCCTGCATGGTAAGGATTAATTCCTTATAGCTGGCTGGGTTAACAATGACCCCAACAAACTTGTTGTTTTTAGCTGCTGCCCGAATCATGGTTGGACCACCGATATCAATATTTTCAACTGCTTCTTCAAGAGAAACATTGGGTTTAGAAACCGTTGCCTCAAAAGGATATAGATTAACCACAACAAGGTCAATCGGGGTGATGGAATGCTCCTTAAGCTGGCTAAGGTGCTCTGAAGTCCGCTGGGCAAGGATGCCGCCATGGATATTTGGATGAAGGGTTTTTACCCTGCCATCCAGCATCTCTGGGAAGTGAGTAACATCAGATACCGGGATGACATTAAACCCTGCCTCAGATAATGTTGATGCCGTGCCACCTGTAGAAAGGATTTCACAGCCAATACTTGACAGGAAACTTGCCAGTGGAATCAACCCCGTTTTGTCTGAAACACTTATTAATGCTCGTTTGATTTTGATCATGATTTATACCTCCTTGTATAATTAAAAAAAATTCCGTAACTACTCAGCCATGTTGAAAAACAACTACGAAAAACACGAAAAATTCGGATTCATAAGTTGTTTCTGCTGTGCTTCCCTACAACATAGTCGTCTGAGTGGGTATATTTGCAGATAGGCAATGCACAAGGTAGCATGGATTATCCATTTTTTGTGTCTTTTCGTGTATTTCGTGCTTTAATTATATATTGTAATATCTTATGGCTGAGCGGTAGAGACAAGGCATTGCCTTGTCTCTACGTTTAGTATCTCAAGGCAGTTCAATGAGAAAAAATAAGAGGCATTGCCATCATTTTTTCATCGAATCTCATTTTCCTCGCCCTCTCGCCTTCTCGTCTCCTTGCTCGACAATTTCCTCCTACTACTTCTTTCAAACAATTCGGAATCAACAAATATCAGCCTTTTTCATCATATCTTATCCTTTCCCATTACGAATTGAATGCATCAAGTAGTACACAATAAGAGACATGAAAGACGTTGCAATCATTTTTTCATCGAATCCCACTTTTCTCGCCCTCTCGCCCTCTCGCCTCCTTGCTTGGTCACCAGTAAAAACTTGAACATCGAGTTTTATCCATTTATCCTCTCAAGTGGTTAATCTTCTCTCTGTTTAAACCCTATCTTCTTCATTTCTTTGGTAGGTGGAGACATCAATTGATGGATTACCTCAAAAACAGCTTTGATTTCGGTATCATGCCTTTCAATCTTTCTTTCATGCTCAGCTAATTTATGAGCAAGTTCTTTGTGAGTAGAAAGGATTCCCCTGAGTTTGGTGAATGTTCTCATAATCTGGATATTGACCATAATTGCCCTTTTACTGTTAAGTACAGATGAAAGCATAGCAACTCCTTGTTCTGTGAAGGCATAAGGCAAGTATCTTCTTCCACCCCAACTTGAGGTGACATTTTGGCACCTCAAAAACTCTTCCTTTGTTAGCTGAAACATAAAATCTTCTGGGAACCGTTCTATATTTCTTTTAACCTGACGAATTAAATACTTGGTTTCTACCCCCATACAACTCTGCCAGATCCCTATCCAACATCACCTTCTGACCCCTAATCAAAAGTATTTTGCCCTCTATTCTCTCTATTGGAACCAAGCTATTTATTCATGTCACCATTCCTCTTCTCAAAATTAAAGCTATAGTAAGTGTTAAACACCAGTGCATCAGTCACCAGTGCACCAGAGTCTCAGTTAAATTCTTTACTGATGCTCTGGTGCTTTTTTGCTTAGGTTAAGCAAGAATCATTCCGAACAGTATTGGATTTAACGCCTCTTAGTATAGCCCACTTGATGCGTTCAATTCGTAATGGGGGAAGTAGAGACGCAAGATTTCGACCTGTGCGGTTGAAAATAGCTATCAGTTTTATTGCATTATCCACGAAATTCACGAAAATTGTTTGAAAAAGCCACAGATTCTGATTTCAGACTAACCACAAAAGGCACAAAGAACACACAAAAGGCACGAAGATTCTTTTCTTAGTGAGCTCATGTACCCTTTGTGTGCTTTGTCGAAATTGTTCACTCCTTAAGGCTGCTCTTTAGTAAGTCTAATTACCTGCTTGTTTCGCCCACTTTTGCCAATCCATCCACAACACACTTCACCTTGCGCCTCAAGATACCTTCAGCATCAATATTCTTTAGTCTTGCCAGAGATGTCAGACCAAATAGCAATGCAGAGAGCAATTCTTCGAAGTCATCAATACTATCATTTTGATGCACAGCTTTCAGCTTATCAATATCAGCTGTCAGCCCCTCAAGTATTTCCTGGGCACCGGGCCATTCATAGCCAATCCGTTCTATCTTATCTTGAACGCAATGAGCAAATAGGAGTGATGGTAGATTTTTTGGTATGCCATTGATTGCTGATTTGTATGGACAGAAATTATCATCCCTGTCCATAGTATCTGTAGCAGTAGAAATATCTTTAACTGTAAGCCCTTTTTCCCGTCTTTTGATTGCCTCCCAATGAACCATTACCTCGGCTACACTCTCAAGTTTTACATCCCCAAACACATGGGGATGCCTTCTAATGAGTTTTTCACAGGCTGTATTCAAGACATCAGCAATATCGAACAAACCCTGTTCAGAGACAATCTGAATATGAATGAGAAGTTGAGCAAGCAGATCGCCCATTTCCTCTTTCAGATTTTCAGGGTTTCCCTCATCAATTGCTTCTAAAACCTCATATGTTTCCTCAACAAGGTAAGGTTTAAGGGTTTGAGCTGTTTGTTCCCTATCCCATGGACAACCCTCTGGAGAACGGAGTTTGGCAATTATCTTAACCAGCCTGTCCAGTGGGTGTTCCTGCACGCTTTGTATCCTCCTTAGCGTTTTTCCCTTTTTGGGTTTGAGGGTTAAGCACTTCCATGTTTTTTGTTATTTTTGCCTCATCTTCCAGATTTTTAATCCATTTCTCAAAACAGCCATTCTGCTTTTCTTGAAGGGCTATTTCTTTAAGCTGTCCTTTTATCTCATCAAAGCTCTTCCCCTTGGCATATTGTTGTATCTTTTCTTTATTTGCCTTATAATAATCTGCCACCTCTTTATCGCTTATGGTTATTTTACTAATAACATTCAAATTAATTACCTCTTGAACCAATAACTGGTCTTTTATGGCTTTTATCTTTTTCTTGATATCCTCTCTTTGATCTAATTTAGCCTTTTTTGCTTCTTGAAGAAGAAGCCTTTCTTTAACTAATCTTGTTACTAATTTCTCCTTATTTACTGGATCTGAAAACATCTCCTGATATGCAGGCGGCATTTCCTCCAATTGTCTGTTCATATCTGCTACAGTAATCTTCTCACCATTTACTGTAGCAAGGACTGGTGATTTATTCTCCTCTTGTCCGCAACCTGAGAAAATAACGCAAGCACCCATAACCAAACCAAAAAAATGTAACCTTTTCATAACCATCTCCTTTTGTTTAGATAACTATTTTATATAGTTTAGCATACCTCAAGTAAAAAATCAAGTATTTTTTCGTGATATTTGTGGTAGTCAGTGATTACACGAACCTGAAATCGGCAAGTACCCAAATACTGGTAATGCTTATCCCTGTAAATGCCGGATGTAG
>JASEHA010000048.1 GCA_030018795.1 bacterium | reverse complement strand
AAGAAGGCGAGAAGTCCTGCGGTGAAATGTCAAGAAAAAAATAGGATTCGATGGAAAACTGATTGCGACAGGTAGGAAGGGCACCAGTGCACCAGACACCAGGTGGGAAACTGAGACTTGATGAAAAAAGATTACGACCGACGGGTGACTGATGCACTGGTGTCATGGTTGACCACTCAAATCATTGAACTCTTCTCTTGAAGGTTTAATTATGAAGATATCCTCCTTTCTCGAACAAGGCTTAACAACCATTCATCTGCAATCAACATCTAAGGATGCTGTATTAAAAGAAATGGTTGCCATGCTCCACAAGCAAAGGCATATCAAAAACCCTGAGGCAATTGCAGCCTCAATTATTGACCGCGAAAAGATTGTCTCTACTGCCGTTGGTAATGGTATCGCTATCCCTCATGCACGAATCGAGGGACTGGATGAGATGCTCTTTTTTGTAGGTGTCTCAAGCAAAGGGATTGACTTTAATGCCCCGGACAACAAACCTGTACACCTCTTTTTTCTCTTCATAACCCCTCTCTCAGAAACAGGAACACACCTTAAGATATTGTCCAAGATCAGCCTGCTCGCACAGGATAAGATACTGATAAATAAGATGATCTCAGCTGAAAGCGATGAGAAATTGTTGAGATTGATTAAATCTCAACAGACAGAACGAGAAGAGTTTCTGTCATTATCACGTGAAGAGATATATCAAGAGCTGAACACAGGGGATAATGGACTCTCCATCGATGTGGCTAAACAGAGGCTTGAAGACTATGGTCACAACGAACTCAGCCGAAAGAAGGGTACCCCTCTTATACTCAGATTCCTTTGCAATTTCACCAACCTTCTGGCTCTCTTGATGTGGGCAGGAAGTATGCTTGCATTTTTTATTGGGATGAAAGAGGTAGGCTGGACGATTATTGTTGTCATTGTATTGAACGCCCTGTTCAGTTTCTGGCAAGAGTTCAAGGCAGAAAGGGCTATTGAGGCACTTACTGTGCTTATGCCGCGACAAACGCGTATCCTTCGCGATGGTAAAGAGCATATAATCTCAAGCAGTGACATTGTCCCCGGCGATATTACTCTCTTTGAAGAGGGCGACAACATACCTGCTGATGCCCGTCTTATTGAATCGCATGAGCTTCGGGTTGACAACAGTATCTTCTCTGGTGAATCACGGCCAGGGTATAAAATGTCTGAAGGGTTTAATCTTAGCGAAGAATTCGCCTGGACAGAGATACCCAACCTTGTGTTTGCTGGAACCAGTGTTGTTTCCGGCACAGGCAAGGCTGTGGTCATTGCTACAGGGATGGCAACAGAGCTTGGCAAGATTGCCAATCTAACACAATCGGTAAAGGAAGAGCCAAGCCCGCTTCAAAAAGAGATTGACCGCCTGACAAAGATCATCGCTGTCATTGCTGTCAGCCTTGGACTGATATTTTTTATACTTGGCACCTTTGTTGCCAAGCTTTCCTATACAGCAGCAGCAATGTTTGCTATTGGCATTATCCTTGGCAATGTGCCTGAAGGGCTGATGCCAACCGTTACCCTGTCGCTTGCAGTGGCTGTCCAACGAATGTCAAAACGACATGTCCTGGTCAAAAAACTCTCGTCAGTAGAAACACTTGGCTCAACCGATGTTATCTGCACAGACAAGACAGGAACCCTTACAACCAGCCAGGTCTGTGTAAAAAAACTGTGGCTTAATGGGAAAATCATAGAGGTCTCAGGCATCGGCTACGAACCATCAGGTGAATTTTCTTCAAATGGCAAAGCAGCATCAAAGGATGAATTTGAGGCAGACAATCTGCATCTTTTTTCTACCATAGGTATACTGTGCAGCACTGCCAGATTGATTGCCCCAGGGAGAGAAAAAAAAGAAAAGTACTGGAACGTGTTGGGTGATCCAACCGAAGGGGCATTGCTCAGCTTTGCGGTGAAAGCAGGTCTTGATATTGATAAGACCAAAGATACATTCCCGTTAATCAATCGGTTTCCGTTTGAGTCAGTCCGCAAACGGATGAGCTCCATACACCAGATTACAACTGACAGGGTGCGTGCCTTTGTCAAGGGATCACCAAGGGATGTGCTTAGTCTATCAACCTCCATTGTTTATGGGGACAAAATCGTGCCGCTCTCTGATGATGATCGTGAGCAGATTATGACCTCACTGGATACATTTGCCGCAAGTGGCCTCCGCGTTCTTGCTCTGGCATATCGGGATTATGTCCATATGGAAGCCATTGGCGAAACCGCTGAACAGATTGAATGCAACCTCACCTTTGTAGGGCTTACAGCCATGCATGATCCGCCACGTCCTGAGGTAGCAGATGCAATTGCACTCTGCAAGAAGGCTGGTATTCGGATAGTCATGATTACTGGTGATTATGAGATTACTGCCCTGGCTATTGCTCGTCAAGTAGGCATTGTAGAATCTCAAGATGTCAAGGTTATCAACGGAACAACATTAACATCTATATCTGATGAAGATTTACAGGAATTGCTTAAGGATGAGGTTGTTTTTGCCCGTGTCAATCCTGAGCACAAGTTCAGGATTGTCAATGCCTTCAAAGAAATAGGTCATATCGTTGCTGTTACTGGTGATGGGGTCAATGATGCACCAGCACTCAAACGCGCTGATATTGGCATAGCCATGGGTGTTCGCGGCACTGATGTGGCCAGGGACGCAGCTGATATGATATTGACTGACGATAACTTTGCCAGTATTGTTGCTGGTATTGAAGAGGGGCGGGCTGTGTTTGACAATATCCGTAAGTTCATGACATACATCTTTGCCCACCTTGTCCCTGAGGTCATCCCATTCTGTCTATACGCCATATTCCGGATCCCATTCCCAATCACAGCCTTACAGATACTTGCCATTGACCTTGGCACTGAGACACTGCCAGCGATTGCACTTGGAACTGAAAAGATAGAGGAAGGGCTGATGAATATGCCACCAAGACCAAAAAACAAAGGGCTTATTGACTCTTCAGTACTCTTTAGGGGATACTTTTTCCTTGGGATACTAAGCTCAATCGCTGTTCTTGCCGCTTATTTCTGGGTATTATTTAAGGGAGGGTGGTCACCCGGAATGCAACTGGAGACAGATGACACATTATTTACTAACCCCTTGCACCTGCATGCCATGACCATGATCTTTGCTGGCATTGTGGTGATGCAGATTGCCAATGTGTTTGCCTGCAGAACAGAGTTCAAGTCTGTATTCACTAAAGGGTTATTCAGTAACAGGCTCATTATCTGGGGTATTGCCTTTGAGCTTGTATTTATCGTCGCATTGGTTTACATCCCCTTTTTCCAGAAGATATTCAATACTGTTCCACTCACCTGGGCTGATTGGGGCATCTTGTTTGTCTTCATGATTGCTATCTTCTTCATTGAAGAAGGCAGAAAACGGCTTGCGGCAATTAATCGACAAACTTAAACTCGACTTTGGCCATTTCAGGCTGCATATATATTGATTGCACAGCTCGAAAAAGTTCACAGATAATTGACCAAAAATAAGCCATTTCATTTTTTATCCGATTAATCCGCTAAATTTGTTTACAAATTTTAAAAAAATAGTAAAATTTTACTTGCTTTTTTTAGAAACATATGCTATAATGGTGAAAGTTTAATAAAAAGGGTGCAATTAATATTTTAGACTTATTAAATAATCGGCAATAATTGCAATTGCAAAATTTCTAGATGCCTCAATAACAGGGCAAATGTGAGGTGCAAGATGCAAATGTTATTTCGGTACACCATTCTGGCAAGCTTTGTCTATGGATTAGGGATGCTGCTTATTGCAAGCATTCCACATCTGGCAAGGTATTAAGATAAGTGTTTAGTTGTCAGTGATCAGTATCACCATGCGAAGAGAAAGCAGTGCAGTCTTTTGGTTTTAGCCCTTCATTGCTGATAATTGACAGCTGTACACTTTAGATTGTCTTCATCCTTTTCCACTTCAAACAAATGGCAGGGTCGCCAATCATCAAGATTGGGACCCTGCCAGGCGTATCAACTATACTCAAAACAAATCAGATTTGCGAGTAGTAATTTTCTTACACCAAGCTACAAAGAACACAAAGAACACAAAGGCAGGATGGTTTGCTTTAGTGTGAAAGAGTGTGAAAGCTTGTAGCTGTGGTTGCCTAACCCTCGCATCTGTGACCCCCGTGTCTGCCATGCCCTTTTTTTTATTTGACTTATTCCTCAACTTAGTGTATAATATAGTTATAAATCAACGAAAGGAGTATCTATAGCCATGGAAGAAGTTATTTTAAAATGTATTGGTGCGGTATATTTAGGTGTTGAAAAAGAAGGTGATACATGGCTTGGCAGGCTGGCTGGAGAGCTTACTATTTGCGGTGAAGGAAATTTACGGCTTACTACTAAAGGCATTTATTTTAACAGATGGCTGCCGCCAAAGGAATTCTTTATCCCTCTGAATCGTATTACCAAAGTAGAATTAGGGGTAACACACCTGCTGAAACCTATTTTCCCTGGAAGAGTACTGAGAGTATTCTATGAGGAGAATACTGGAGAAAGACTAATATTCGGAGTGTGGATGGGTACCCGTGAGGGACAGAAATGGAAAGAAAAAACCGAAAGAATATTAGGGACGACAAATCCTGCATGAACCCTTTCGTAGAGACGCAAAACTTTGCGTCTCTACGATGTATTTACAGGCAAGGTTATTATGAACAAACTTCACCATCTAAAGATTACTGATGTTCTGATTGAGGAAGGGCTTATTACTGATGCCCAACTTAAGGATGTTATTCAGAGGGAAAAGGCTACATCGGTTGGCTTAGAGGAAATACTTGTTAAATCTAATATGGTAGATAAAAATACCATTATGACCATAAAGGCTGATTTAACCCACACCAAATATATAGACATTACTTCCTGTTCTGAATATGAAGAGTTTGCTCGATTGCTTTCAGAGGGTATCTGCCGAAGATATCGCCTCGTATGTATAAATAAGATAGGCAATAAGCTCTCTTTAGTGATGTCCAACCCTCTGGATATTTTTTCCATAGATAATCTAAGGCTTGTCTCTGGCTATGAGGTAGAGCCATTGCTTGGCTATGCCCCTGATATTGATCTGGCATTAAATCAAATCTTTGGTTATAGTGAGCTGCCCGAGGAAGATAGTGAAGAGTCGAATGCTACTGACGATAAGAATCTTCAAGATATTGTGAGTGCAATGTCTGGTTTAGATCTCCAGATAGAGAGAAAAAAGAAGGAAGAGGCACCGGTTATCATTGATACCCCGCTTATCAGGCTGGTGGATGGGATAATTGTTCAGGCTATAGAAAAAAAAGCCAGTGATATCCATATCGAGGCATTTGAAAATATCATGAAGGTAAGGTATCGTATTGATGGGATTATGCATGAGGTTATGAAATTTTCAAAGGCTTTGCAGCCATCTATTATTTCCAGAATTAAGATTATGTCAGGGCTCAATATTACTGAAAAAAGACTCCCCCAGGATGGACGAATCAATGTAATTCTTAAGAATAAGGCTATTGATATGCGTATCTCTATCCTGCCTACCATTGCTGGGGAGGGTGTGGTTATTCGTATCTTAGATAGAGCAAGTATTACATTAGGTCTTGACGAAATTGGCTTATCATTAAATATAGCAGAAGGTTTCAAGGCAGCTGTCTCTCAGTCAAATGGGATGGTTGTGGTTACAGGTCCTACTGGTAGTGGAAAAACTACTACCCTGTATGCTGCCCTTAATACATTAAATGCTCCAACAAAAAAGATAGTTACTATTGAAGACCCTGTAGAATATTACCTTGATGGGATTAATCAGGTGCAGGTTCGCCCTGCGATAGGTTTTACGTTTGCAGCTGGTTTAAGGGCTTTTTTCCGACAGGATCCAGATATTATTATGGTTGGTGAAATTCGTGATTTTGAAACCGCTCAAACAGCTATTGAGGCTGCCTTAACCGGACATTTAGTCATGAGTACCCTGCATACTAATGATGCTGTGGGTACGGTTACCAGACTTATGGATATGGGCATAGAGCCGTTTCTCATTGCATCTACCCTGCGTTGTGTTCTTGCTCAACGATTGATTAGAGCCAACTGTTCTCATTGTAAAGAGCCAGTTAATCCATCCAGTGTTCTCTTAAAACTTATGGATAAAATGAATATATCGTTTCCTGACAATATCCAGCTGTTTAAGGGCAAGGGATGCAAGGCATGTAATAAGACCGGATATAAAGGAAGAGTCGGCATATTTGAACTCTTGACTATGTCTGTTGAACTTGAAGACAGGATTGTAGATAGATCCAGTGGAACCCAGATGATGGAAGTAGCAAAAAGACATGGCTTAAAAACATTGCTTGAGGATGGCATAGAAAAGGTATTTAATGGATTGACTACTATTGAAGAGGTCTTCCGAGTAGCACAAGCGTAGTGTCGTGTCAACCCTTCAGTGTCGCATAGAGATGATATAATTGTAGGATGGGTGCTAACCCATCTACCTCATCTATCCGACAATTGAAAGTTGACACGACAGTAGTACCTCTTCAAGATTGAAATTGTGGGTTAGTCGTAGGGTGGGCATTGTCTACCCTACATCAAAACTGCTTGATTACTGCTAATCGGTGGGATATGAATATCACTCGAAAGATTAAAAAAATACTTGTGTTAAGGAATGATCATTTAGGCGATCTTATCTTAAGCCTGCCAGCTATATCTGCCCTTAAAGATAGCTATCCTCAGGCACATCTTGGGATTTTGATTCAAGATTATACCCGCGACGTTTTGTGGAACAATCCAGCTATAGATGAGATAATTATTGATCAAGGACAAAATATATTTGAATTGGCACATACCATAAGAGAAAAGAATTTTGATATGGCTGTGATACTGTATCCGAGCTGGCGGAATGGATGGCTTTGCTGGCTGAGTAAGATTCCTTATCGAATAGGGACAGGATATAAGCCGGTAGGGATATTGTTTAACAAAAGGGCATATATCCACCGTACAAAAGTTGTTCATCATGAGATAGATTATTGCTTAAGATTGGCAGAGAAGGCAGGGGTACAGTTAACTGCTGAAAATATTGCCTCAAAAAGAGATATAACCTTGCGGGTAAAGGATGAGGATAGGCTGTATGCCCAATCATTGCTGAATAAGCATAACCTGCTTGCTGCATCCCCTTTGATTGGCATTCATCCAGGCAGCAGCGGCTCGGCATTGAATTGGAGTAAAGAGAGTTATGCCATGTTGATTGATGGCTTAAGCGAAAGGTATAAGACAAGTGTGGTGCTAAGCGGCAGTGCTCAGGAGTATGACCTGATTGAACAAATTAAACAAAAAACCTCAAAGACTCATACCAGTCCAATTAATCTGGCTAATCTGGCAGGGCAGACCAATCTGGGACAGCTCATGGCTCTTTTCTCCTTTTACCACCTTTTTATTGGACCAAGTACCGGGCCAATGCATCTTGCAGCCGGACTTGGCATACCAGTTATAGCCTTATTTTCCCCTCTTCCTTCTCAGTCTCCAGACAAATGGGGTCCTTCTGGCAAAGGACATGTGATACTTAAACCAGAAGGGATAACATGCTGCCTGCAAAGATGTAAAAAAGAAGGGTGTAGGGCATATAATTGCATGGATAAGATTACTGCTCAACAGGTGTTGGATAAAGTAGCAGTTAGCTAATACTCGATGTTCAAGCTTTTACTGGTGATCAAGACAAGGGCACCAGAGCACCAGTCACCAGGACACCAGACACCGTGAGAAACTGATATTTGATGAAAAAAGGATTGCGACTAACTGGTGCACTGGTGTCTGGTGCACTGGATTGTGTGCTACTTGATGCGTTCAATTCGTAATTAAGGGAAGTAGAGAGGCAAGATTTTGGGCATGGTTCAATTTCATAACGATGAAAGGCGGGGACAAGCCCCGCCCCTACTGCTTCACTGCTAAAATGCCAATGGTGGCAAAAAACTTGGAAACATCGAGTAATAGCTAACTACTCTTTGTTATCCACTTAATCCCTTTCACGATATCGCTCCAGAGCATCCTGCTATTTCGCAGGTACACCCTTCTTCTGGAGATAAATTGTCGAATAATACTTCTAAATCGAACATTATGCCAGTAAAACTCGCGAAGCATCCTTTGGCTTATCTGCTCGAATCTTTCAGGCTCAATACTCTCTGTCCGCCGCTGAGGGTCAATGAGAAAATAATCCCTTGGATGTTTGGTTAAAAAGTCATCAATCTCCATGTTTTCCTGGTATATCCCTGCCTCAACCCCAAGCTCAAAGAGTCGAGTCAAAGGGTATGGTGTGTATAAAAATATCCCAGCATGCGGCGGTTTTATCTCCTTCATGAGTATGAGGGTTGCTTCCATATCTGCCTCTGTCTCTATTGGCATACCCATCATAAAATACCCGCCCCAAAATATCCCGCTTTTATTCAATATCTTGCTTGCCTGTTGTATCTGTTTAACAGAGATACCCTTTTGGATGATTTTTATTACCCTTTCACTGCCGCTTTCAATCCCTACCTTTATCAGATTACACCCAGCCTGCTTCATTAGCTTGAGGAGCTTTTCATCAATCAAGTTTATACGGGTAGCACAGCTCCAGTTGATGTTCAGCCTTTCACGGATAAGCCTTTCACATAACTCCATGGTTCTTTCATGCCCCACACCAAACGAGTTATCGTAAAATATGAACTGTGTTGTTCCAAACCTATTTCCTACAAATCGTATCTCTTCAATAACACTATCTATGCTTCTATGTCGTACTGGTGATTGATTGGACAGTCTGCCATTCCAGACTAAGGCACAAAAGGCACACCTGAATGGACAGCCTCTACCTGTTACCATCATCCCCATATCCTCGCCTGTATAGGCATTGATATTCATTAATGCCTCTCGTGCCGGCATAATATCAATATCTGCAAGGGCAGATGTCCATGGATTATGGATAATCTTCCCATCCTGACGATATGACAGCCCTGTTATATGGCTAAGCTCAAGCCCACTCTTTAGGCTACGGATAAGCTTTAGAAATACTATCTCGCTCTCTCCGCTTATTACCATATCAACATGTGGACATTTGAATGGATCATCTGGTTTCAAGCTTGGGTATTGTCCCTCAAGGACAACTATACAATCAGGATAATATTCCTTGATTAATTCTGCTGTTTTTATCACTGAGCCAAACATGGTTACACCAGCAGCAATACAAACCACTGTCAAAGGGGATTTGCTTTCAAACAGCAGGCAAGAATGTTCGTCCTTATCAGGCTTATATCTATCCAGAACAGCCATCATCTCTCCCCAGGCAAGATGGTTTCTATCGTTTAAGCCTTGCACATACAGATTAAGCCTTTGATATTCATCACTGAAGTCAATATCATCTCCTCGATGAAGAGCATCAGCATCAAATATAGCTACATCATTAAATCCATGCAGCTTAAGGGTAGCAGCAATATAAGCCAATTCCAGAGGGTAATACCGATGGATAAAGCCTGTAAACCTTTTGAATGGTGGATTGATCAATAATATCCGCATCTTATCTTTCACCTTTTGCAAGCATCAACTAACAGCACTTTACCCCTCAAATCCATGTTGAGCTTTTTTTACTCGATGTTTCCAGGTTTTTTCTTATTGAACCGTTTTGAGCCAAGTAAAACCACAAGCAGGATGCTTGTGCTACTAAAGTAACTCAAGCTTCCAGCTTGACAGGTAGTAGATACCACAAGACTGTTTCACTGCTGTAGGGGCGGGGTTTCCCTGCCCTGCTAAAGTGTTAATGGTGGCAAAAACTTGAACATCGAGTTTTAAGAATTTTTGTAGTGGTAAGCTTGATGGCTGAAAGACAACTGCTCACTTTATCGTTCCAATATTATCAACACAATTATACCCAGGATGATACGATACCAACCAAAGACGATGAAGCTATGCCGTTTAATAAAAGCCATAAATCCGGCAATTACTATCCATGCAACCACAAAAGATACAAGGAATCCAATGCCAAAGATCATGGTATCTGTAGAAGAAAGGGTTGAAATTACCTTGAGCAGGCTGTAGATGGTTGCTGCAAATAGGGTTGGGATAGCCAGGAAAAAGGAGAATTCTGCCGCACTTGCAGCATCAAGCCCTAAAACCCGTGCACCCATGATGGTTGAAGCTGAACGGGACATGCCCGGGATAAGGGAAAGGCATTGTGCCACACCAATCCAAAACGATTGCAGACAGCTTGTTTGTTCCATTACATGAACCTTCGACTCCTTGAAAAATCGCTCAATAAACAAAATGCCTATGCCGCCAACAATAAGGGCTATGGCTACAGCCCTGGTGTTAAATAATTTATCTTCAATAATATCATGAAATAGTAATCCCAACACAGCTGAAGGGATAAAGGCAATCCCTATTCCAATAGTAAATTTCCATGCAATATTCCTGGACAATCCCCCTGATACTATTACTGATTTGCCAAACAGACCCTTAATCAGCCGTAAGATACGCTTGTTAAAATAGCATAGAACAGCCACAATAGCTCCTAATTGAATAAATATCTCAAAGGCATTAGCCTTTTCACCAACAAACTCCAAATAATTCCCTGCAAGAATCAAATGACCTGTAGAGCTAATAGGAAGAAACTCGGTGATACCCTCAACAATTCCCAGAATTACAGCTGTAATAATATCGTTCATTAATAATCTCCTTTATATGTGTGTTTGGTCATGAGTTTTGAACCATTGTTATCAATAATATCATACATTGAAGAAGATGTCAATAAAAATTCGTTTTGAGTCGTAACCGCTCAGCAAGCGGTGGGAAGATTAACCACAAAGGGCACCAGAGCAAAAGAGCAC
>JASEHA010000047.1 GCA_030018795.1 bacterium | reverse complement strand
CAATGCTCTTTTTACATGAGGCATTATGAGACAGTTGGCTTTATCGAATATTCAGCCATATTACAAATAACTTGCTTTTTTCACCCATTCATGTTATTATACTTATACTCGATAAATGTAAAAAATTTCAAATAACGGAGTTTTTAATGATTATAGCCATTACTTCGGTAATCTTATGCTTGATTGCCGTAACCATCCATGAGGTATCGCACGGGTTTGTGGCATATAAACTTGGTGATACAACGGCTAAGAATCTGGGACGGTTAACCCTGAACCCTCTTGCCCACATAGATCCGGTAGGCACATTCATTGTGCCCATAGGATTGGCATTGATTGGCTCTCCAGTTTTATTTGGCTGGGCAAAACCTGTACCAATAGATTTTCGAAATTTACGTCATCCAAAGCAGGATATGATCTGGATTTCTATGGCCGGACCAGCAGCCAACCTATCATTAGCCATAGGATTGAGCCTTTTGTTGCAGGCAGGGATAATATCTGAGATTCAAATTGGCGACAAGCCCATAATATTTATTGCCATACTCATTAACCTTTTTCTGGCTATCTTCAACCTCATCCCCATCCCACCCCTTGATGGGGCAAGGATACTTATTGGATTATTACCTCCAGAGCAAGCATACAAATATAGCAGACTTGAACCCTATGGATTCATAATCGTTTTTGCCTTATTATATTTTGGAATTGTTGAGAAGGTAATCTATCCAGTAGTATTGATATTGATGAGGTTTTTGTATGGTGGAGCTTAAAAATGTGAAGAGCAGCAAACCTCAACTTTTCACTCTTTGTTTTTCACTATTCACTTTCCTAACCTGGTGGAGGATAGGGGACTCGAACCCCTGACCTACTACATGCGAAGCAGTCGCTCTACCACCTGAGCTAATCCCCCAATATTTTGTACTACTTAAAAAAATACCCGGGCATGGCAATGATATGCACATCATTCTGAACACCGCTTGCATCCCTTTCCCGACCAAATCTAATGGCTTTCATCGGCTTCATATCAATATAATTATACCACTTTGTCTCTGGCGACTGATAAGACATATTATAATACATGGGCGGGATCAAGGCATTAAAAGGCCTTAATACATTAATATCCAGCATCTCAACATTATCTTCAGGCAATAAAACCTCTACTGTTTCTGACTTCATCAGCTCAGGATGTTGTGGGGATGAAAAACCCTGCCACCATGAGTAAAATGGCTGTTGCAGCATCCTATTCTCACAAGCCTGAAACCCCTTTCCAAGACCAGCCATAATCAGCATAATAAATATCCAGAACACAGCAAATCCACCGAGAAATATAAAGTTATGCTTTTTGTTAAGCTCATCCTGACGCATATTGCGATACCTATCCCCTACCCTAATCTATTCTTCAATTCACCTGTCTTTTCTTCTAACAACCCTTTGTTTTTTGCTTCAACATTAAGCCTGATAAATGGCTCTGTGTTTGAGGCACGAAGATTAAACCGCCAGGCAGGGTATTCTACAGACAGTCCATCAATACAGGAGATCTCGCCATCCTGATAATATTCCTCAATCTCCCGTATCTTTTCTGCCGGAGAATCAACAAGGCAGTTTATCTCGCCAGAGATAAAATACCTTGACTTCAATGGGAGAAGCAGTTCAGATAAAGACTTATTTGTTATAGACATCAGCTCCAGAATCAAAACCAGAGGAATCATGCCATTATCTGCATAATAGTTATCCCTGAAATAATAATGAGCACTCATCTCACCAGCAAAAAGGGCATCTTCTTTACGCATTCTTTCCTTGATAAAGGCATGCCCTGATTTATTAATAATGGGAATACCGCCATATTGTTTGATTACATCAATATTTGCCCATATCAGGCGTGGGTCAAAGATTATCTTTGAGCCTGGCTTCTTTTTCAGAAATGCCTCAGCCAGAAGGGCGGTAATATAATAGCCATCAATAAACTCACCATTTTCATCAATAAAAAAGCACCTGTCAGCGTCTCCATCCCATGCCACCCCAAGGTCACATTTTTCCTGTTTCACCCTTTCTATTATCCCAATTCGTTTTTCTTCAAGCAATGGGTTTGGTTCACCATTTGGGAAATTTCCGTCTGGCTCAAAGTTCATGGGTATTATCTGAACAGGTAAGTCCTTGACAATCCCTGAAACCACCTTGCCGCCAATCCCATTACCAGCATCAGCCACTATCCGATAGGGCTTCAGCACCCTTGGATTGATAAAGGAAAGCACATGTTTTACATATTCATCATAAATATCCCTTGAGATTATTGTACCCTTTTTATCGGACTGGATAAATTTTTGTTCAATAGCCAGATCCCGAATCTGGTATATGCCTGTATCACCTGATATAGGGATAGACTGCTGTCTGACTAATTTCATGCCATTATATTGGGGAGGGTTATGAGAGGCTGTCAACATGATGCCGCTGTCGCATCCACACCATGGCACAGCAAAGTAAACCATATCCGTAGACACCTCTCCCAGGGCAACAACATCTACTCCCATATCCATAATACCGTGACTCAATGCTTTGAATAACGATTTTGCCGAAAGACGAATATCATATCCAATCACAACATTTTTTGGTTTAACAAACTCTACAAATGCCTTACCTATCTGACAGATAGAATCCTCATTCAACTGCTCAGGATAAATCCCACGAATATCGTATGCCTTAAACATTGATGGATTAATTTCCATACCTTGTCCCCCTTTTGTATGTCTGATATAGCTTCCTCACAGCAGTGTCCCTTTCATCATAGTCAAATATTCCCGCAATCGAAAAATTGCCTGGCCATGCAATTGAGAAATTCTGGATTCAGTAACATTCAAAACCTTTCCAATTTCTTTTAAGGTTAACTCGTCATAATAATATAAGGCAATAATCTCTCTTTCCCTTTCTGGGAGTTTATTAAGGGCATCAATAAGGATATTTTTTACTTCCTGTTCCTCTGCCAATATATCTGGAGCATTTTCCTGAGGACTTTCAACCATATCCATAACAGTCACATCATCGCTGTCATCCTTTGAGCACAATACATCCTCTAATGAGACAAGGATAGTAGTATTTACCTCTTGAATAAGCTTATAAAGCTCATCTATAGAAATACCCATTGCCTCTGCTGCCTCTTTATCGGTTGCTGGTCGTTCAAGTTTATATTCCAAAGCGGTGTAAGTATTCTGCAATATCTTTGCTTTTTGCCGCAGGGTTCTTGGGACCCAGTCCATATGCCTGATTTCATCGATTATTGCTCCACGGATTCTGGTTGAGGCATAGGTTTTAAATTTTATTCCCTGATTGGCATCAAACTTTTCAATAGCATCAATCAAACCAAGAATCCCATAAGAGAGTAAATCCTCAAAATCAACATGAGGAGGCATATTAATTGCAATCCGTCCAGCAACATATTTAACTATCGTAGAATGCATCAGTATCAGCTCTTCACGGATTACTGGGTTTTTTGTTCGTTTATATTCTTGCCATAATTCTTCTTCGGTTTTCCGCACCGGCATTTCGTGTCTCCTTCTCTCCTCCTTGCATTCTCAAGTCTTAAGAGGTCTCAAGTTTTTCCTTATTATCCTCATCATCCGACATCCATGTGCGAAGAGCTAAAGCAATCTGTTCAGCCTGCTCATAGCCATAAATAATTGGCTCTTCCTGAGACATAGATGATGGCATTGCAGTAGATTTTTCCAATGGCTCTACCTCTACCTTTAAGCTTGGCCACTCTTCCTCTTCCTTAGCCTCGCCGGGGATAATCATAGGCATAATATACTCTATCTCCTTATCAATAAAAAGATAGGCTAACTGAGGCACATGTGTCTTTAAGATTACTCCAAGCATTAGTGACAGACAAAAAAAGGTGCCAAAGGTAAGTATTGCCCGTCCAAGGACAATCAATAATACCTCAGGTCCCTGCATACCCCCAATAAATTTCATACAGGTAAGCCCACCCATCAAAAGAGCGGCAAAGAATGAAATAATCAGGCTTGAAATAATGAGAATTCGCATGGAATTATCCTTAGCAGTTAGCTCAGAATTGGTCTCATCCAAAAGCTAACGGCTAACTATATTATACCACATTTTTCGTAATTCGCAAGAAAAAATTGCAAGGGACAAAGGTTACGGTTGAAAGCCCTGAAACAGCCGGCTAAAAAAGCCTTTTTCTTCACACTTATGATTTTCTTCTGGAATCTCTGCCAATTTATTCCTGATATGGGAAATACAGTTTGCTGCCTTAGAATTTGGATAGGTAACAAAGAATGGGGCTTGTTCACTCACCGCTTTTCTAACTAAGGCATCCTCCATGATATATCCCAATCTTTCTATCTTTAACCCAAGAAATTGTTCCGCAATATTTACTATTTTATCTGAAACCTTTTTCCCTTCGATAATATTCTGGATACGATTAACCACCAGCCCTACCTTAATATCCTCATTTTTAGCAGCTATGGCTTTGATCATGCCATAGGCATCGGTAATAGCTGTTGGCTCAGGTGTGGTCACCAGGATAACCTCATCAGCAGACAGCACAAAGGAGAGCACATTCTCAGACAATCCTGCAGATGTATCAATAAATATCAGGTCAAACAATGGCAGCAAGGAATCTAAGCTTTCAATAAAGTCATTTCTTTTTTTTGTCCCCATATTGGCTACCTTAGTTACTCCAACCGCACCGGTGATTACCTTTATCCCGCATGGCCCATGAGCAATTACCTCAAGGATATCCTTTTCCCCTGAGATTACATGGGAAAGGTTGTATTTTGGGGGTGGAATAAGCCCGGTAATAATATTTACATTAGAAAGCCCCAGGTCTGCATCCATTATCAGCACCCTTTGTCCTAACATGGAAAAAGAAATGGCCAGATTTGAGGCTAAATTGGTTTTCCCTACCCCGCCCTTGCCGCTGGTTACGGTTATTATCTTACACTTAGAATTATCCTCTGCCACTACCTGTTGTTTTTGTCGAACTAATTCTCTGAGTCTCTCTGCTTGATCAGCCATGTATGCACCCCTTAAATAATCATCTTTGCCAGCTTATTGGCATCAGCTACCTCAATATCCTCAGGCACATTCTGTCCTGTAGTCATATAAGATATACCTTGAGGAATCTGGCTCAAGACATTAACAATTGTTCCCATTCCAACGGTTTCATCAAGTTTAGTAAAGATTATTTTGTGAAAGTTTATTTTCTTGAAATTTTCTATAATATCTACCATTTCTCGGTATTTGGTTGTGGCACTAAGCAATAGATTTACATCCATTTTATACCCTGCCGCATCGATAAAGCTCTTTAGCTCAGCCATTTGAAGGCTATTTTTCTGTGAGCGGCCAGCTGTATCAATAAGGATAAGATCGTAATTAGCATAAGCTATCATAGCTTCCCTGAACTCTCCCTGAGAAAAGGCTACCTCTAAGGGGATGCTCAAAATATCTGCGTATGCCCGCAGCTGTTCTACTGCAGCTATTCTGTATGTATCTACTGTAATCAAGACCACTTTTTTGTTTTTATCAAAGGCAAAATCAGCGGCCAGCTTGGCGATGGTAGTGGTCTTGCCCACGCCTGTTGTTCCAATCAGGATTACTACCCTGGGCACACCTGATACAAGCTGAATAGGCCCTGCGGTTCGAATCAATCCTGCCAGATGAGTTCTTGCCCTCATTTCTATAAATTCCTCATCATCTATTAATCCGCCTGGTGACTCGGTAATTATCCGTTTAATCAGCCGTTCTGCTAATTCCTCACTCAGCTCACTTTGAGTAAGCTTCATGTAAAGATTACCTGACTTTCCTGGATACACATTCATTTTATTACTGCTTACACCGATCATGGTATCCATCTTTGTCTTTATCTCTCGCATCTCCTTCTGGAGCAGGTTAACTGCATCCATCTCTGACAGAGGGGATATCTCTCTTACTGGTAAGTTTTCCTTAGGCTTAATCTCCACCCTGTTTGCCGGAGGGGAAACAACAGACATATTAGGCCGTGCTGCTATGCCTGGTTTGGGCAATGGAGCATTTACAACCCTGCTCATCCCAGCTGATGGGGATGAAGGCAGGGATGCTGGTGACTGTTTAATTACTGGTTTCATAGGCATGGCAGCTGTTACCTCAACCATCTTTTTCCCAAACAGGCCAAATACCCCACCATGCCGAACCTGTCGTTGATCAATCAACAGGGCATCTTTTCCCAGGTCAATGGTCATCTTGAGAAGGGCTTGCTGTAATGTTTCAGCCTCATAAATCTTATATTTCATCATTTTCTCATCCCCCCTTAATAGAAGTAGTTAGTAGATAGTAGGGAAGGAGAAGAAGTAGTTAGCTAATAGCTTTAGCTACCTACTATCTACTAACTGCTACCCGCTAACTACTAACCGTCCCTACAGATCGCACTTGAGCATCAGATCCAATCTCATTATAAGAAATCACGCCCATAGTAGGCAATGTTCGTAATAGCATTATCTTAACATGTCTGCGTATCCTGGCTGTGCACAGGATAACAGGCCGTTGTTTTGCTGTAGAGCGGACTATTTCCTGAATAGATGTCAGTATTTTTTGTAATAGATCCGGCTCAAGGACAAGCTGTTCCCCTTCAGATGTAGTCTTGATGCTGGCAGCTATTTTTTCCTCAAGCTGAGGATCAATGGTAATAACCGAAAGGAAGCCGTCCTCTGATTGATATTGTTGATTGATATGTCTGGCAAGGCTTTGTCGAACCTTTTCAGATAAAAAGACAATATCCTTTGTTCTTGGTGCCCAATCAGCCAGGGTTTCAAGTATGGTTAATAGATCCCTGATAGAGACACCTTCTGCCAGAAGGCAGTGGAGAACCTTTTGCAGCTCACCAAGAGAAAGCACTGTTGGGATCAATTCATTAACCACAACCGGATAATTTTGTTTCAGGGTCTCAACAAGGGTTTGTACCTCTTGACGGCCAAGCAGATCACAGGCATTTTCCCTGATTAACGAAGTTACATGCGTGGCTATTATGGAAAGCGAATCAGCCACCGTATATCCTGCAGCCTCTGCCTTTTCCCGTTCAGCTGTGTCTATCCAATAAGCAGTTACACCAAATACAGGATCCTTTGTCGGCTCACCCTTTATAGCTTCAGCCTGCTCACCCTGTTGTCCCATAGCCAAAAACTTATCTACCTTCAATTCACCCTTTCCTGCCTTAAGCCCCCTTATCTTTATCGTATAGGCATTTGGCCTTAACTGGATATTATCCCTGATCCTTATGGGTGGGACAATGATTCCAAGGTCAAGGGCTAACTGCCACCTTATAGTAGTTACCCTGTCAATCAAATCCCCGCCCTGTTCCGGGTCAATTAATGGAATCAATCCATATCCAACCTCCAGCTCCATCTGGTCCATTTGCAATAATTCGGCAACACTTTCAGGCTTTTTCAACCTCTCCCTCTCATCCTGTTTCTTTTCCTCGCTTGCCTTTTGTTGGCTGATTTTAAGAGCACCGGTCATGACATAAGCTAAAGCACCCATGCCACACATCAGGATAAACAATGGAATCTTGGGCACAGGGGTAAACATGAAAAAGGCAAGTATGCCTGTTGCAAACCATAATATCTTGGGTGATGATGTCATCTGCTGAGCTATATCTGTCCCAAGGTTGTGGTCTGATGCTGTACGCGAAACAAGTAAGCCGGTAGCAACTGAGATGAGGAATGCCGGAATCTGAGCGGCTAATGCTGCCCCAACCGTATAGGTGGTATATGTTGCAAAGGCAATCCCAATGGGTTCGCCTCGCATAAAAACCCCAATCCCAAGCCCAGCCACAATATTTATCACTGTAATCACAATACCGGCAATGACATCTCCCTGAACAAACTTGGTTGCACCGTCCATGGAGCCATAAAAATCTGCCTCTCTTCTTATCTCAACCCTTTTTTCAGATGCTTCTTTTTCGGTAATATATCCGGCATTCAAGTCAGCATCAATAGCCATCTGTCTGCCTGGCATAGCATCAAGGGTAAACCTTGCCGCTACCTCTGATACCCGGATAGTTCCACGAACAATAACCAGAAGCTGAATAACAGTCAGGATAATAAAAACAATAATCCCAACAACGATATTATCACTAACCACAAATGACCCAAATGTTTTGACAATCCCTATCTCTTCCCCCCGTCCACCAAGTATGAGCTTGCAGGTAGCAACCTCAATGGATAGACGAAACAGGGTTGCAACCAGCAAAAGCGATGGGAACACAGAAAATTCTGTAGCCTTAACAACATAGGTAACAGTCAGGATAACCATTACCGCCAGAGTAAGATTAAGTGCTATAGACATATCTATAAACACAGGCGGCATGGGCATGACCAGCATGATAATTACACACAAAAAGAAAGAGGCTATCCCTAAGTCTGCCTTCTGCATCCAGTGCAGTTGTGGAATTGCAAATATTGGTTTTGTCTCTGCCATGTCTGTTCTCTAAGGAGCTGTTAGATCATCCACCTGCTAACAGCTATCCTCCTCCTCACGCTGCCTTTTGTTTCAACCGATAGACAAACGCCAGTATCTCAGCTACAGTTTGATAGAATTGGGGTGCAATCTCTGATCCAATATCCACTGTTTCAAACAATGCTGCAGCTAATGGTTTATTCTCTACAATGGGCACATCATTTTCCTTGGCTATATCGATAATGCGTTGTGCCATCAAGCCCTTTCCCTTAGCCACCAGGGTCGGTGCAACCATATAGGCAGCATCATATTTAATAGCTACAGCCAGGTGGGTTGGGTTAGTGATAACCACATTTGCCGTGGCAATCTCAGCTATCATCCTTCTTGCCGCTGTTTCCCGCTGTCTTTGTCTTATCCTTCTTTTAACTGAGGGGTCACCCTCCAACTGTTTCCATTCATCCTTCAGTTCATGCTTGGTCATCATCAAGCTTTGTTTATACTCATGCCTCTGATGAAGGTAATCAAAAAGGCTTATTATTAATAAAAATATAGCGACATAGATGATTATCTTAAATGTCAGACCAGCAATAAATGTAAACCCTTCCATCAATCCTACATCTAAAAGATTAAGCAATTGAAAAAAATCCTTATGGATGACAGCATAAGAGATACAGATAATCACCGCAATCTTAAAGAATGTTTTGCCATATTCAATCATAGAAATCTTGGACGGAATAAGTCTCTGCCATACCTTGGCGATATTAAACCTCATCCTCGAAAAATCAAACCTTAATGCCTTTGGGGCAAAATATATCCCTACTTGTAATGCCTCAACAATAACAGCAACCAATACGGCGATCATCATAATAGGCAGGGTAACCTTAAAAAAGGCAATGATGATTACCGGAAAAAGGCCCATGATATTGTCTGATGAAAATTCTACCTCATGTAGATGAGAGAAACAATACATGAAATAGCTCATCATCTTAGTAAACATATAATATCCGAGTATGGACATAGCCAGACAGGTTATCAGGGTAATGGATGCAGAGGTAAGCTCCACGCTTTTAACAACCTGTCCCTTTTCCCTTGCCTGCTGCCGTTTTCTCGGTGTTGGCTCTTCGGTTCGCCCCTCATCCTCAGCTCGAGCAAATAACTGAATATCAAAGGTATCTACTGACTCTACCTGCTTTTTTTCATAAAAGAATTCGTCCTGTTCAAGCCGCAAAAATTCCACTGGTGCAGGGTTATAGCCAGCATATTCAACAACATATTGGGTATCATATTGTTGCTCTAACATAATTTTCCCCTCTTTGCCAAGCATAGAAGCAAGAATTCAGAATCCAGAAGTCAGAATTGCTGCATGATAAGCTTTTAACATTGTAACCCAAACATCCTGTTACTTCCACATTCTCATTTCCGCATTTCTCCAAATACAAGCATCCTGCTTGTGACTTATAATGCTCAAACTGGAAGCTTAAAACCACATTCTGTTTCCATCCTGAATTCTGACTTCTGACTTCTGGATTCTGACTTCTATCTGCAAATCTACCTCACCCTTCCCATAGCATCCAGTAATTCATCTATATCAGAAAACATGAAGGTAAACACATTTTGTGCTGCCTGACCAATCAATGGCATAACCAGAATCAAGACAACAATACCGGCAACAATGGTTATTGCCCAGCCTAAAGCCATGATATTCATCATGGGTGCAACCTTGGCCATCAAGCCCATAGCCAGGGTTACTAAGAATAATACGCCCATAATTGGCATAGCCAGCTTTAAAGCCGTAAGAAACATGCCGCAAAATACCGAAACAGTCTTATCAAAGACAAGGTTAGAGGCTTTTAAGGAAAATATTGGTACTGCCTCATAGCTGTTAAAAACAGCCGTAATCATGAGATGATGCCCGCCGGCAATTAAAAAGATAAGCATGGCAAAAAGCCCGATAAGCTGTCCAATAATCGGCTGCTCTATCTGAGAAAGCGGGTCCACTGTATTTACAAACCCAAATCCCATTTGCACGCTATAGAATTCACCTGAAACCTGAAAGGCAGACATAACAATAGTGCAAAGAAATCCGATGATTATACCTATAACCACCTCAGAGATAACAAGGCTATAATACTCACCTAAGTTCCCTGACAAATGCGGCAGTGTATGATTTACCACAGGGAATATCAACAGAGCCATAAAAATGGCCAGCCCTGCCTTTATTCTCAATGGGACACTCAAACTGCCAAAAAACGGGCTTATAACAAATATCCCTGAAATCCTTGTGAAAACCAATAAAAATCTTTGAAACTGGGCAACAAATAAGTCGTAATGTTCCATTTATAAGTCCTAGTACTCGATGTTCAAGTTTTTTAACCTACGATTCTTTCAGTCAAAAATAGATGAGTAAAACGAAGTTTCACTCAATCCTCCACATTACGAATTGAACGCATCAAGTGGTACACAATAAGAGACATGAAAGACGTTACAATCGTTTTTATCGAATCCTACTTGCTCGCCCTCTTGCCCTCTTTCTCGACAACTTCCTCCTGCCACTTTCCTTAAAACAATTCGAAATCAACAAGTAGCAGCCTTTTTCATTATGCCTTGCTCTCTTCCATTACGAATTGAAC
>JASEHA010000476.1 GCA_030018795.1 bacterium | reverse complement strand
CAACCACTGGATCCTCTAAATCATCAAAGGCACCCTTTTTATTCATGCAAGCCAGAAAACAACTTACATGTGAGCCATACTTCAGACAGCCCGCATCCCATCGCAGCTTACAACCGATAATACCAACCTTTGTCATAAAAACCTCCTGTTTTTCAGCTTATCAGAGCACCAGAACACCAGTGCACCAGGCACCAGAGCACCAGTAAAGAATTTGACTAATACTCTGGTAACTGGTGCACTGGTGCTCTCTCCGGCTACTTTCCCCAGCTTTGAATAAATCTTCCAATCGATCGATCGTAAGTCTTTTCAACTGCTGGTGAGAAAAGGCAGCCTGGCAGTTGATCCATCTTTTTGTGGTACTTAATGCATTCACAGCAGATCCCTTTTCTCGGACACGGCTCATAGGTGCAGGTGCAATCCTTTTTGTTAGCTTGAACATTACATTCCTTCATATTTTGTTTGATTACCTCCATTTTAAATTAGCCGTTAGCAGTTAGGGATTAGCT
>JASEHA010000475.1 GCA_030018795.1 bacterium | reverse complement strand
TTCTGATACCTGCCCAGTGGCAGTGATTTACCCTGCTTTCGGTCGATATATTCGCGCAAGAATCCTCCGAACGCAATAACCATCCAGAATGTAAGCAGAACAAGCCCGGCAACCACCGGGTAAAAAAGGGCAGATGAGATAATGTATAAAAATGTCTCAAGACCGGCAAAGATATTCATTGTTTGACCTCCTATAATTTGAAGTAACACCAGTCATCAGAGCACCAGTCATCGGTCATCGGTCATCGGTCACCAGTGCACTGGTGTTCTGGTGACTGGTGCTCTGGTGTTCTGTTGACCTGGTGCACTCTTTCTCTCTGTGGTGAATATTTGCGAAAAACCCAATCAGCATTGCTGAAACAAGCAGGGCAAGAACCCCAATGCTGTTAGTTAAATCAACCTTACCTGTCTCTGTCAGAAACGCCTGATATATCCCCTTTGCCTCTTCAATCTTTGCGGGAATAACCAATGCTGCCAGGAAGTAAAAACCGATGCCGAGCATTCCAAAACTAATG
>JASEHA010000474.1 GCA_030018795.1 bacterium | reverse complement strand
AATGAGAAGATATTTACGATGATTCCAAATATTTATAATGTGAATCCTCAAACAGGAACGATTGGGAGTCAGGTGACAATATTTGGACAGGGGTATAAGGATAATGAAGACTTACGAATCATATTTGGTAAAACATTTTCCATAACGACTAAAACAACGAATGGAGATGGCAGCTTTTTAACATCCTTTACTATTGACACTCAAGTTTATGGGACAACAACCATAGAGGCTGTTGGTATTACTACTGGTATTGGACAGGGGATACAAAATACCTATCGAATTCAGCCAAAGATTATTTTCTGTACCCCTACATCCGGACCTGTTGGTACAGGGATAACCATAAGAGGCAATGGTTTTGGGGCAACCGAGCCTATTCGGGTTGATTTTGGAACAAAGTCAGCTATTGTTAATGCGATAACAGAGGGTTGTGGTTCATTTACTGCTTATTTTACGGTGGATAATCAGAAGAGGGGTTTAACCTTGATTACAGCTAATGGACTCCAGACAAATATAGCTA
>JASEHA010000473.1 GCA_030018795.1 bacterium | reverse complement strand
TGAATACACTCTGCTCCTAATAGATTGGGTTTATGCTCCTGCGGAATAATAGAATGATCCCGTGGGATTGTCGGAAAAAATCTATTGAGAATAAAATCATTATACATTGATGTCATAATGGTCAGCTCATAGCCTTGCTTTTTTAATTCTAACAAAAATGGAAGTGTTATTATAGCATCTCCGATTCTATCAGACCTATTTACCAGAATCTTTTTAATCTTAATCTGTTTTAAATCTCTGTTTCGAACAGATGCAATTAATTTACCAATACCTTTGGTTGTTTTTACAACTAATCTTATTAATTTATTCTTTATGTGATACATCATTATAAAATTCCTATTACTCGATGTTCAAGTTTTTTGCCACCATTGACCCTTTAGCAGTGAACAGTCTTATGGTATCTCCTGCCTGTTCCCTATGCCACGACTTTCTAACACCATGAGCACTCGTTAATTCTGAAACGGTTGCCTCAGCTCCAGCACAAATTGTGATTTTCCTTATTTTGCAGATAGTGTCGAATACGAT
>JASEHA010000472.1 GCA_030018795.1 bacterium | reverse complement strand
CAAGATAGAATCTTAGGCTACATCTACCCTATTTACTTGCCGATTTCAGGTTAATATGTATCGAATCCCTTCTTCCTCTATCTCGCACAGGTCAACATCAAATAATGATAGCCGTATTAGTCCTTTTTGTATTAATCCTTCAATTTGTGGCTTTGTTAGAGCTGTAATATAATGAAACCCTTTTGGCAATTGCTCTATCCTTGTGTCTTCTTTATCATCCCTCTGTCACCAACCATAGTTACGCTTGAGCATCCAAATCTTTCTGCTACTTTTTTAACCTGTAAGCAAAATGTCTCTGTATCTTGTGTGTTTCCCTTAAATACTTCTGTTGAAACAGGCTCTCCTAACTCATCACATAATAATCCTATTACTATCTGCTTTTTCCCTTTTTTCTTATCCCGATTATATCCATAATCAGCTAAAGCATTTTTTTCTCCTTCTAAATAGCTGCTTGTTACATCATAAAGAAAAATTTCGACCTGTGCGGTTGAAATATGCTACAGTTTTAACGCATCATCTACGAAATT
>JASEHA010000471.1 GCA_030018795.1 bacterium | reverse complement strand
GGATGATTGTGTTAGGGATAGGATTGATGACATTAATCTTAGCCGGCAGTGGAATAATGAATATGATTATGCTTTCTGTTAGACAGAGGTATAAGGAGATAGGGATAATGCGTGCTTTAGGTGGGAAAAGGGATGATATCCTTTATCTTTTCACACTGGAAGGGGCTTTACTTTCTTTCTATGGATTACTCATTGGGGTATTTCTATCCACAAGTTACATAGCGTTGGCTGGTGACTGTAAGCTCGATATATTTTTAGAATCGCTTTTGTGGTCAAGTGTTATTTGTGTGTTGATTAGTTTTAGTGGTTATTACCCAGCATCAAGGGCATCGAAGATTTCACCTTGTGAGGCAATAAGAGAGGGGATAAAAGGTTAAATGGAATTTGGAGGACACAATAGAATGGCACTAATGTCGTGTCAAGCTTAATCTGTCGCATGCAGCAGAGACACAAGAAAAGAGAGCACCAGCTACTACCTCGTGACACTTAATCTTCAGGGTAGGGTGGGCAATGCCCACCAAAAAGGTG
>JASEHA010000470.1 GCA_030018795.1 bacterium | reverse complement strand
AATGTACCATACGCCTCTTCACTACCATAAGCCTTGATAGTCGTGATACCGTAAGGTTGAGTATCAATGGTAAAGGTAGTAGTGAAACTACCATGGGCATAAGTCGAGGTAGTTTGAATTGTTCTCATAATACCAAAATCAAGTTTAATGGCGTGAGATGCTATAAAACCATTACCTCTAACTGTAATTATTGTTCCTACTGTCCCTTGTTTTGGACTTATAAGTATAATATTTGATTCAATAGCAAATGTCCCATAAGCCTTTAAGCCGATATTATCCTGATGAGCAATTATCGTTGTTAGACCATAAGGTTGAGTATTAATCGTAAATGTAACCGTAAATGAGCCTTGAGAAGCAGAAGTGATAAACACAATAGAAGAAGTCACGCCAAAATTTATCTTGATACTTTCACTTCCCCCATAACCATTACCAGAAACAGTAATCACCCTTCCTACCGTTCCTTCCGTAGGAGTTACCAAGAATACATTAGGCAATATAGAGAACTCATTATTAGTTGCTTGCTCAGACGACCCGCCT
>JASEHA010000046.1 GCA_030018795.1 bacterium | reverse complement strand
CCCATCAAGGGGGAGGGAGGATGGTAACACAGGCTTCCAGCCTGTGAAGTGCTGGTATCCTCCCATCAAGGGGGCGGGAACTTTGGTGCTCCCCTGCCAAGGAGGATGGCAGAACTGCTAACGGCTAATGGGGTGTTCCTTTGTCAATGAAGATGGCAACTTGTTCCACTCCTATTTTGGGAGAGGGTTTGGGAGAGGGAAGAGTGACCAAGAATGAACCATCCCAAAGCCTAATATTTACCACTCCCCTTTGATTCCCTTGTGGGGCTTACCTGACCACTGACATACATACAGCGGGGTATGAAGATGAAACCAAAGAAGATACATGAAGAAAACAGCATTTTTATTGTTGATGACAAGCAGGAAAATATAATGGCTTTGAAAGCTGTTTTAGCCCCTTTAAGGCTAAATATCATCCCTGCACTCTCTGGGGAAGAGGCATTGAGACAGCTCCTTCATCATGAGGTAGTCATGATTCTCATGGATGTAGCTATGCCGATTATGAATGGATTTGAGACAGCTGCCCTGATTCGGGAGCGGCAAAGCTTGAAAAATATCCCCATTGTTTTTATCACTGGCATAGCCTTTGGACAGGAAGAATACCTCAAGGGATATAGCCTCGGTGCAGTGGATTACATCTATAAGCCTATCATTCCTGGTGTTCTTATAGCAAAGGTACGGGTATTTATTAATCTATTCAGGATGAAAAAGGCTGTAGAACTTCAAGCAAAAAAAATATCTCTGGCAAATGAGCGTCTAAAGGGAGAGATTGCAAAAAGGAAATAGACAGAGATAGAGCTGGCTAATGCCAATAAAGAGTTTGAGGCTAAGGTAGCAGAACGCACCATTGAATTAAAAACAAGAAATGAAGATCTGAGGATAGAGGTTATGGAATGCAAAAGGGCAGAAGATGAGGTAGTTCAACTTAACCGTATCCTCAAGATACTGACTTTTTGTAATGAGTCTGTTGTTCACATTACCAAGGAGTCTGTATTGTTGAACAATGTTTGCCATACAATTGTAGGCACAGGTGGCTATCTCCTTGTTTGGATTGGTTTTAAAGAACATGACCAGAAGGCGTCTGTGCATCCTGCAGCACATCTTTGGTTTAAGGATAAGGACGGATACCTTGAGGGATTAAATCTTAGCTGGTCTGATATAGAATATGGCCAGCACCCGGTATGTAAAGCAATTTATACTGGCAAGCCCTGTATCTCTTCAAATATCTTAAACGATACTGAGCTTTCTCTATTGCACAATGAGGCATTGATGCTTGGTTATAACTCAGTTGTTGGGCTTCCTCTTAAGAGAGGCAGAGAAATCCTTGGTGCAATTGGTATCTATGCCTCTGAATCAGATGCTGTTAAGCACGATGAGCTGACGCTGTTAATCCAGCTTACGGATGATATAGCTTATGGTATTGCTGCCTTACGCATTCGTAAAGAATTAGACAGGGGCCAAAAAAAGCTTCAAAAAAGCTATGAAAAATTAGAACGGGTCTTAGAGGAAACGGTTGAATTATTGTCTTCAACCATAGAGAAGAGAGACCCTTATACATTTGGACGTGAACACCGTGTTACAGAGCTTGCCTGTGCAATTGCCCATGAACTAAGTGTGTCTGTAGATGTTATGCAATGTGTTTAGATTGCCGGATTACTGTATGATATCGGTAAGGTAGCCGTTCCCATAGAGATCCTTACCAAGCCGGGCAAACTGACTATGCCTGAATTTCAAATCATCCAGACCCACTCAAGGGTTGGTTATGATATCTTAGGACACATTGAATTCCCCTGGCCTGTTCAACAGGTTGTTCTTCAGCATCATAAAAAGATAGACGGTTCAGGATATCCTGATAGGATATCAGGGAAAGACATCCTGTTTGCGGCACGAATGCTTACCGTTGCCGATGTAGTTGAGGCAATCACCTCCCATCGCCCATATCGTCCAGCTCTTGGACTGGATGCTGCCATCGAAGAAATAACAAAGAATAAGGGCATTCTCTATGATGCTGATGTGGTTGATGCCTGCATAAGACTTTTGACGAAGAAGGGATTTACATTTTAGTTGTTAGCAGTTAGCAACGGCTAAAACAAAGAGGTGCAAGAAAGAATGACTAATGTAGAAATAGCCAGGACATTATTTAGAACAGGTGAGATGCTGGAAGTGCTTGGACAGGCATATAATGCCTTTCCTTACTATCGGATAGCAGAGATGATAGAGGAATTGGCAGAGGATGTGGTTTGCATCTATCGAGATGGGAAGTTATCTGATTTGCCAGGGATGAACATGAAGCTTGCTAATAAGGTTGAGGAATTGATAAAAACAGGTAAAATGGGTCAATATGAAGAATTACTCTCAAGTATGCCTGGATGGTTGATGGATGTCCTGGATATTCCGTGCATGGATGCCAAAAAGGCAGCTGTTATCTGGCAATCTTTAAATATTGGCAGCATCGATGAGCTTGAACGGGCAGCCAAACGATATGAGCTGCAAAAACTGCCTGGGTTTGATGCCAAGATAGAGATTAACCTTTTGCGTGGCATAAACCTGTCTTTAGCCTCAAGGGCAGGCAAGGTATTGCTCGGAATTGCCCTGCCTATGGCTCGCAGGATAGCTTACAGCCTGTTAGAGATGCCTGAGGTTGAAAGAGCAGAATGGAGCGGCAGTGTTAGACGCGGTAAGGAGATTGTTGGAGATATAGACCTGTTGGTAGAGACAGATACTCCAACATTAGTGATAAAGGAGTTTTTGAGACTGTTTCCACCCTTAAGGGTTATTGAAAAGGCAGAAAAGGCAAAGAATAGGATTACTGTCCTGAATAAGGAAGGGATAAAGGTTGAACTTAGTGGACTATCAGCTCATGAGTTTGTCCCATTGCTTCATTTTACTACAGGGTCAAAGACTTATATCTCTAACCTGAACAGATATGCTGATGATCATGGGCTTGAGGTAAAAGAGGATGGGCTTTATCGAAAGGAGACGGATAAAAGATTTCTTTGTGAGACTGAAGAAGAGATATATGATATCCTTGGGCTTCAATATATCCCCCCAGAACTAAGAGAAGGAAATGATGAGATTGCTATGGCAAAGGAGAATGCTATCCCCAGCCTGATTAGCATAAATGACTTAAAGGGTGATCTGCATGTTCACTCGAGCTGGAGTGACGGGGCAGCCTCAATCGAAGAAATAGCCCAATGGGCAAAGGGAAAGGGGTATAAGTATATCGGTATTTGCGACCACTTCAGAACTCAAACATCTAAGAGACGAGGGATTCATCTTGAGGATGTCAGGCATTATATTGAACATATAAGGCATCTTAATGAAAGGGATTATGATTTTAAGATATTAGCCGGTCTTGAGATAGAGATACAAAGGGATGGTGAATTGGGAATACCAGACAACATGCTTGCCTTGTTTGATTTTGTGGTTGGAGCAGTTCATTCAGGGTTCGAGGATGGGGTTGAGGCTGTAACAAACAGGCTTATCCGTGGATGCAATCACCCTTTGATAGATATTATTGCCCATCCCTGCTCAAGGATAATTGGACGAAGGGATATAGTTGTTGATATAGAAAGATTGTTTAAGGCGGCGACAGTAACGCATACTGTCTTAGAGATAAACTCTTATATTGCCAGGGTTGATCTGCCTGATATATACATTCGGCAAGCAAAGAGCTATGGGATACGGTTTGCCATAAACACAGATGCCCATATCATAGATGAGCTTTCTATGCTTGAATACGGTGTGTTCACAGCAAGAAGAGGCTGGCTCGAGACAAGGAATGTGATAAATACCTCTGAATACGAGGAACTCTGTCATACCTGGAAGAGAAATCGACGCATGGGAGTAGGGGGGGATTAGTAGTTAGTAGGAAGTAGGGAGGGAATTAGCCGTTAGCTAAAGCTATTACTTGATGTTCAAGTTTTTTCTTATTGAACCGTCTTGAGGATGCTTGTGATACTAATTTCGCCAAATCAATCAAGGGCGGGAGAACCATGCCCCTACATGAGTAGGTCAAGCTTCCAGCTTGACAAACAAGGAGATACCACAAGACCGTTTCACTGCTAAAGTGCCAATGGTGGCAAAAAACTTGAACATCGAGTATATAGAGACGCAAAATCTTGCGTCTCTACTTCCCTTAATTACGAATTGAACGCATCAAGTAGTACACATAGTACACAATCCAATGCACCAGTCGGTCGTAATCTTTTTTCATCAAATATCAGTTTCTCACGGTGTTCTGGTGACTGGTGCACTGGGTATGTTACCAGTAAAAACTTGAACATCGAGTATAAGTATTCTTCATTTAACTGCTAACCGCTTCCCTTCCCTTAGCTAACGGCTAACTGCTTCCTCCCCACCATCCCTGCAAAATATCCTGCCCCAAAACCATTATCAATATTTACGACAGCAATCCCGGGTGCACAGGCATTAAGCATAGCCAATAGGGCTGCAAGCCCATGAAAACTGGCACCATATCCTATGCTTGTGGGAACAGCTATTACCGGCACATCTACCAATCCGCTGACCACACTGGCAAGTGCACCCTCCATTCCGGCAACAACAATGATTACAGAAGCAGCCCTTAATTTGTCAGACCTATCAAGAAGGCGATGGATGCCTGCTACACCAACATCATACAGCCTTTCTACGCCTATGCCAAACATCTCAGCTGTAACTGCTGCCTCTTCAGCAACAGGGATGTCTGTGGTGCCACCGCTTACAACCAATACCCCTGCCTCTGAATATGGTATCGGCAGCCTAAAAGAATCAGTTTTAAGGGCAATTATTCGTGCCTGTTCATAATAAATCATGCGGCTGTCTATCTCTAACAGTGTCTCATACACATCCCTTGTTGTTCGGGTAATCATGATATCATTCCCCTTATCGAGCAAAAGGCGAACAATCTTTATCAATTCTTCAATACCCTTCCCTGCCCCAAATATAACCTCTGGGAATCCGCACCGCAAACCTCGATGATGGTCAATACAGGCAAAGGCAGCCTCGTTTGGATTCATCTTTATCTCTTCATATGACAAATACTTAAGCTGTTCAAGGGCAGTATTTATCTCTATACTGCCCTCCTTTACCCCTTTCAAAATATGCTCGATCATTATCTTGTTCACTTGATACTCCTTTGGCGTAAACGTTCAGATATTAGAAGAAGAGTTGAACGCTTACAAATAAAAATATATCATATATGAAGACATATGTCAATCTGAATATTCGATAAAACCAGGACAAGGTTTTAGCTCATATCTTCCCCACTGCAAAGAATACCAAAAATTTCAGGACACAGAGGTAAAATAACAGTTGAAAAAAAGCCATAAAAATGGTATAATAATTTACTTGGAATATAGTCTGTAGTGAGGGTCTTTAGACCCGATATAAAAAATTATAGAGATGCAAAAATATTGCGTCTCTACTTAAAGACATGCACAACGGTGCTTACTACATGAATAAAGGAGGAAAGGTATGGCGGAACTTACTGAAATTCGCTGGCATGGAAGGGGAGGACAGGGGGCAAAGACGGCTGCTATTTTGTTTGCAGATGCTGCCCTTGGTGAAGGGAAGTATGTACAGGCATTCCCTGAATATGGACCTGAAAGAATGGGTGCCCCGGTTCAATCCTATAATCGATTGAGTGATAAACCTATTACCATCCATTGTGGGGTCAAATGTCCACAATTCGTGGCAGTTCTTGACCCAACACTCATGGATGCAATAGATGTTACTAATGGATTGCCTGATGATGGTATACTGCTGATCAATACACAAAAAACCCCTCAACAGGTAAGAGGAGAGATGCAGATTACAGGGCGAAAGGTTTTTACAGTTGATGCCTCTGGTATATCTAAGCGATGCCTTGGCAAGGAGATACCTAATACCCCAATGCTTGGGGCATTGGTTAAGATCAGCGGGCTGATAAACTTTGAAAGAATGGTTGATGACACCAGAAAGAAGCTGGAGAAGAAGTTTAAGACCAAGCCTGAAATGGTAGATAGCAATGTTCTGGCTATTAAGGCTGCATATGATGAGGTGCAGGGAGAAAAGTAAGTCAAGCTTTCAGATTGACAGGTAGTAGACACCATAAGATCGTTTCACTGCTAAAGTGCCAATGGTGGCAAAAAACTTGAACATCGAGTAGTGTCGTGTCAACCCTTCAGTGTCGCATAGAGATGATATAATTGTAGGATGGGTGCTAACCCATCTATCCCATCTATTTGACAATTGAGAGTTGACACGACAGCAGGCTATATGTTTGTTGCATAAGAAGCAGGGAACGAAGAGCAACTGCTCTTTGTATGAAAAAGTATGAAAAAGTATGAAAAAGTATGAAAAAGGATTGTGACAGAAAGTTGTCAGGAGGTTTTGCATGAAAACATTAGGATGGAAGGGATTGCCTATTGGTGGATTGATACTGGAGGGTGGAACAGCACAGCAGTATATAACCGGCGGATGGAGAACGATGAGACCGGTCATAGATACAGAAAAGTGCATAAATTGTCTGACCTGCTGGTGTTATTGCCCTGATTCATCAATAAGGGTAGAGAATGAAAAGATCACTGGATTTGACCTTGATCATTGTAAGGGGTGCGGCATATGTGCTAAGGAATGTCCGCCAAAGGTTCAAGCCATAAGAATGGTTGCTGAATCAGAGATTAGAGGGTAATTACACGATACTATTAAAACATTAGAGCACCAGTCACCAGAGCATTAGTTAAATTCTTTACTGGTGCTCTGGTGTTCAGGTGCACTGGTGCTCTTCTGTGTAATTAATCTTCGCGTAATTTACAAAAGTAAGGAGGAAAGATATGGCAAAAAGGGTAGCTATGACCGGAAATGAAGCTATGGCTGAGGCGATGAGACAAATAAACCCTGATGTGGTTGCTGCTTATCCCATAACCCCGGCTACAGAGATAGTGCAGATATTTTCATCGTTTGTTGCTGATGGATTAATAGATACAGAGTTTGTTAATGCTGAATCAGAGCATTCAGCCATGAGTGCCTGTATTGGTTCTGCAGCAGCAGGTGCAAGAACAATGACCTCAACCTCATCTCAAGGGTTAGGATTGATGTGGGAGATGCTTTACATTGCATCAGGCTTGAGACTGCCTATTGTTATGGCTGAAGTAAATCGTGCCTTGAGTGCACCCATTAATATCCATTGTGACCACTCTGATACCATGGGTGCCAGAGACGCTGGCTGGATTCAGATATTCTCAGAAAATGCTCAAGAGGCATACGATAATATGATTCAAGCAGTCAGGATTGCCGAAAGGGTTCTTTTGCCAATAATGGTAACTACAGATGGATTTATCATCAGCCATGGGATGGAAACCATGGAGCTTCTAAGTGATGATGAGGTAAAGGGGTTTATTGGAGAATATAAACCGCAGCATTCAATCCTTGATGTTGAGCATCCTATCACAGTCGGTGCAATTGACTTTACTGATTACTACTTTGAGCATAAACGGCAGCAGATAGAGGCAATGAATACGGCTATACCGCATATTGTGGAGATAGGTAAGGAATTTGCCCAGCTTTCTGGCCGGGGTTATGACCTTATCGAGGGATACATGCTTGAGGATGCTAAAATAGCCATTGTCGCTCTTGGCTCAACTGTTGGCACAGCCAGGGTTGTGGTAGATGAGCTACGAAATAAGGGAATAAAGGCTGGCCTTTTGAAGATACGGGTATTTCGGCCATTTCCGGCTAAGGAAATAGCTGATGTCCTGCAACATGTTAAAACCATTGCAGTTATGGACAGAAGCGATGGAGTAAACGGCAGAGGCGGACCCGTGTTTGGTGAGATTTTAGCAGCCTTGTATTTCCTGATAGAGAGACCGATTGTAGTTAATTATATCTATGGACTTGGCGGAAGAGATACAGATATGAAGCAGATACAGGATGTGTATAAATACTTGAAGATTGTTGCTGCTGGAGGATTATTGAATGACCGACCAGCAGAGTATCTTGGGGTTAGAGAATAAAAGGAGATTACTATGGCTAAACTAAAAGACTTATCAAAGAAACAAGAATTGCTTTCTGGCGGACATAGGGCATGTGCTGGGTGTGCACATCCTATTGCTATTAGACAAATACTGATGGCAGCTAATATGCCTGTAGTCATAGGGTGTGCCACAGGCTGTCTTGAGGTAACAACAACCATTTTCCCATATACAGCCTGGAAGGTGCCATTTATCCATTCTGCGTTTGAAAATTCAGCCGCAACTGTAAGCGGGGTTGAAACCGCTTATCGAGCACTCAAGAAAAGAGGCAAGCTGGATAAAGATATTAAATTTATTGCCCTTGGTGGTGACGGCGGAACGTATGATATTGGCTTCCAATCCTTGTCCGGTGCTATGGAACGAGGGCACAACATGATCTATATCTGCCTTGACAATGGTGCCTATATGAATACAGGTATCCAGAGGTCAAGTGCTACCCCAAAGGGTGCACATACAACCACCTCGCCAGCAGGAAAGGTTATCCCTGGCAAGAGGGAATTCAGAAAGGATATGACCTCATGTATGATTGCTCATAATATTCCATATATTGCTCAGGCAGTACCAAGCATGTGGAATGACTTAGTAACCAAGGTGCAAAAGGCAATTGCTGTAGATGGGCCGGCATTTATCAATATCCTTGTCCCCTGCCGCCTTGGATGGGGTTACCCGCCAGAGGATACCATTGAGATTGGACGAGAGGCAATAACATCATGCTATTGGCCGCTTTATGAGGTAGAAAACGGCAAGTATAAGATTACCCATGCTATCAAGGAAAAAACATCTATCGCCGATTGGATGAAGAAACAGGTACGATTTAAACACCTCTTTAATCCAGGCAATGAAAGCATCTTAGAGGAGATTCAGGCAAGGATTGATCAGGATTGGGAAAGGCTTAATGAATTGTGCAAGATGTAGCTGCAGGGTGACAGAGGGGATCCCTCTTTGTTCTTGCCTTTTTCTAATGTAAAGACGCAATATTTCGACCTGAGCACAATCCTCTGACCTCTGATCCCTGAATTCAGGAGACAGAAAAAGATAGCATTAACACACGAGTTGCTAAAATTATTACTGGTATAAAAATAAGGAGGTTATGAATATGGCTAATACACTTACGTTAGAAAAAATATCTTTTGAGAATATTGTGGATGTGGTTAATTCTCTTCCCTCCGATAAAAAGATGAAATTGCACGATATTCTTGATAAGAGTTGGCAAGAGGAATTTGACCGTTCTCTTGCATCAGTACGAACAAAGATGTCAAAATTTACACCCGCAGAAATTGATGCAGATATTGATGCAGCACTTGCAGAGGTAAGGAAGGAAAGATATGCTTGCTGCAGTAATTGATACTAATCTATTGATTTCATCAATGATTAATCCTTATGGTTTTCCTGCAAGATTGATTAATCTGTTGCGTAGGGGAAGGTTTCAAATAGTTTATTGTCGTGAAATGGTAGAGGAGTTTATAGCAGTAACTGAACGAGCAAAGTTTTCAAAGAAATATGGAATAACAAAAAAAGAGGTTAATGGTTTATTAAAGATTCTGCATGGTAGAGGGAAAGAGATTAGAATTAGTGGCAATTTACGCCTTTGTCGAGATACAAAAGACAATATGTTTCTTGAAACATCTATTTTAGGAAAAACAAAATATGTTGTTAGTAGAGATGATGATATTAAACGAGATTTAGTGTTAATTGATGAACTATCAAGGCATGGAGTAGAAATTGTTACGGTTAGTCAATTCTTGAAAATTCTTGGGTAAAAATAGATGGCTTAATTGTGAAATTAAGCAGATGTGAAATTGCTAGGGCTTAAATCTATAAATAGCCCTCGATACAAACAGTTTTTGCTCATGTGGTAATTTTTAATTACACAGGTCGTAAAATTTTGCATCTCTACTTTTTTGTGCCTTTTGCGTCTCTGCGGTGAAATTTATCATGGGGGAGTAACTACCATATGTCCTGCCAGCTTCTTGATATTGGCGAGATTGGATTGATCAGTCGTCTTACAGCCAACATGAGCTATACCAAGGATATTATTATTGGTGTGGGAGATGATGCGGCAGCAGTTAAGCCATCTGTAGGCAATCTGCTGCTAATAACCACAGATATGCTGGTTGAAGGCGTGCATTTTACCTTGCCAACCATTACCCCATATCAGCTTGGATGGAAATCCATGGCAGTAAACATGAGTGATATTGCAGCTATGGGTGGCATATCCAGATGGGCGGTAATAGGGCTGGGTATGCCGGCTCATACCCCGGTATCGTTTACTGAGTCTTTGTATGATGGCATACAGGCTATCTGTCAGAGGTATCATACCCAGCTTGTTGGCGGAGATACGGTTTCTTGCGATAAAATAGTGATTAACATTACCCTTACTGGCGAGGTATCACATGAGAATCTGATACAACGCTCAGGTGCCAGGGTGGGGGATGTTATCGTTGTTACCAATACCATTGGTGATGCTGGTGCTGGACTGTCGGCAATCCAGCATGGATTGAATACCCCATCTGCCCAGACAGTCATAAAAAAGCACCTTGAGCCAATACCAAGGCTTACTGAATCACGACAGATAGTTCAGCTCCTTTCACCGACAGCCATGATAGACATCAGCGATGGGTTATCAATCGATCTCTGCCGACTGGCTGAGGCAAGCAGGGTTGGGGTAAGAATATATGAGGACAACCTGCCCATATCTGAGGCTGTATCAATAGTAGCTCGGGAGTTGAGTATAAAAAAGCTTTATCTTGCCCTTTCAGGCGGTGAGGATTATGAGCTATTGTTTACCATGTCATTGCAAATGGTAAAGGCACTTGATTGTGTGGATGTTCCATTAACAGTGATTGGTGAGATCGTTGAGTTTGAGATGGGACAAATAATGGTTGCAAGTGCAGGGTTGGAGAACACATTGGAATTTCAGGGATATGAGCATTTTCGAGCATTGAGGCATTAACAACACAAGGGCACCAGGCACCAGAATACCGCGAGAACTGGTGCACTGGTGCTCTGAGTAGGTGGGAAACTGGTTGCAACGTCTTTCATGTCTCTTATTGTGTACTACTTGATGCATTCAATTCGTAA